>JANNFM010000451.1:0-14456 GCA_031379795.1 Alphaproteobacteria bacterium | reverse complement strand
ATTGTATCGGCGCGGGTCTGGAACTTCGTCCAGCACCTCCAGGATCAGCATCCGAACCTCCTCCAACAGGGAGATTCCTCAGAATCCATCACACCTTCAAATACAACCACCCAAACTGTTCACACATGCGATTCCCCTACCTGGAAGGGGGAAACCACGATCCGACCAGCCGCCGCGCCGCCCCCGCGTCCCCTTTCCAGGGGGAAAACGGCGCGAAGCCCCGCAGGGGCCAGACGCCGATGGGGGAAGTGTTGATCCTGGTCAGGCGACGCAGGGGTTGGATTGTGCCCAGCTCTCGGTCAGGCTCCAACCCGATGTTCGACGCCCGCCTCCGCCCCCTGGTCGACCCCGCCCTCAACCGCATGGGCGCCGCCCTGGCCCGCGCGGGCATCACGGCCAATCAGGTGACGATCGCCGGCGCCCTTTGCGGCGCCCTGGCGGGCCTCGCCATCGGATTGGGGCACCCGCTGGCCGGTCTCTCCCTCATCCTGATGAGCCGCCTGCTGGACGGCCTTGACGGCGCCATTGCGCGCGCCAGCCAGCCCACCGACTTCGGCGGCTATCTGGATATCGTCTGTGACTACGTCTTCTATCTGGCGGTGCCGCTGGGCTTCGGGTTCGCCGCGGCGGAGAACCTGCCCTATGCCCTGGCCCTCGTGGCCGCCTTCACGCTGACGGCGGTGAGTTTCCTGGCCTACGCGACCCTGGCGGCGAAGCGGGGGGTCGAGACACAAGCCCACGGGACCAAAAGCTTCTTCTACAGCACCGGCCTCGCCGAAGGCGCCGAGACAATCCTCGCCTTCGTGCTGATGTGCCTCTTCCCCACGGCGTTCCCCGTGATCGCCGCTGTCTTCACCGGCCTATGTGTCCTGACCGTGATCCAGCGTAGCGTGATCGCCCGGCGTGTGTTTCGATAGCGGTCGCCGACACTGATAGAGGTCTTCCGATGAAACTGCTGCTCGCCCGCGTCTCCCTGATCCTGTCGTTGCTGCTGCCGGTCTACTTCATGGCCGCCGCGCTGGGCGTGAAGTACGGCCTGTGGCCCTGGCAGGTGGGCCTGATGAAGCTGATCGTCCAGTTAGGCCTGCCGCTGATCGGCATCACCCTGATCCTCGGCGTCGTGGCCCTGCTGGTCACCCTCATCCGCAAGCCGCGCACCGGCTGGTCGATGGCGCTGGTGGGCCTTCTGATCCCGGTGCTGGCGCTAGGCTATCTGGCCTCGGTGCGCGCGAAGTCGGCGGACATTCCGCCGATCCACGACATCGCCACCGACATCACCGACCCGCCGGTGTTCTCGGCCAAGCTGATGGCCGCGCGGGACGCCACAAAGGCCAATCCGGTGAATGCCATGACGGCCCCGATGGGCAGCCTGAAAGCCTATCAGGCCCCGGCGTTCTCGAAGATCGCCGCCAAGACCCTGGGTCAGGTGGGCCACGAAAACTATCTTGCCGTCCGGACCCTGACCGTGACCGCCGACGCGTCGAAGGCCGCCGCCGCCGCCGAGGCCGAAGCCAGGGCTCAAGGCTGGACGGTCGTCACCACCGATCCGGCCACCGGTGTCGTCGAGGCCACGGCGGAAACCTTCTGGTTCGGGTTCAAGGATGACGTGGCCGTGCGCATTCGTGCGAACGCGACCGGCGGTTCGACGGTGGATGTCCGTTCGACCTCGCGGGTGGGCCTCAGCGACATCGGCGCCAACGCGGCCCGCATCCAGGCGTTCCTGACCGGCCTGAAGACGCGACTGGCCACTTAAGGCCGGCCCGTGCGCCCGGCCAGCGTTCGGGTCGTCCTGGTCGGCGCGGGCCACGCCCATCTGCATGTCCTGCGGCACGCCGGTCTTCTGCGCGCGGCCGGCGTCGAGCCGGTGCTGGTAGCGCCGCCCGTGTTTCACTATTCCGGCCTCGCGACCGGGGTCCTGTCCGGTGCCCTGAGCGCTGATCGTGCGCAAATCGATGTCGCGGCGCTGGCGTCCCATTTCGGTGTCCGGCACATCCTCGCCGAGGCGACTGCTACACACCTGTCTAGCAAACGTCTTCGCCTGACAGATAACCAGGACCTGGCTTTCGACGCCGTCTCCTTCAACGTCGGCAGCGTCACGACAGACCCAAATGGCCTCGCCGGGAAGTCGGGTGCATGGTCAACTAAACCATTGATAAATATAATTAAACTTAAGGATATCGTGGAATCCCACATCCGGGATCAGGGCGAAAGCCCCGCCATCGTCGTCGCCGGCGGCGGCCCCTCCGGCTTCGAGATCGCCGCCGCTCTTGCAGGACTTATACAGCGGAGCCGCACAAAACTTTCTATCCTGGTTGTGACAAACGGCAACGCAAACTGGGGCCCGAGGCGCGCGATCGCCCAGCTCTCCGCCGCCCTGCAACGCCGCGGCGTCGTCGTCCTGCACGGCGAGGTCACCGAGCGCGGGACCGGCGCCTGCCGCCTGTCCGATGGTCAGAGCCTGCCCTGCGACATGCTGGTGCTGGCGACCGGCCTCTCGGCGGCGCCGGTGATCGCCTCCTTGACCTTGCCGCTGAACCGCGAGGGTCGTTTACGGGTCAGCCCGTCCCTGCAGTCGATCGACGACGCGGCGGTCTTCGCCGTCGGTGATTGCGCGGTGATCGACGGCGCGCCGCGACCGGCCGCCGGGGTCTTCGGCGTGCGCGCGGCGCCGGTCCTGCTACACAACCTGGCCGCCCTCGGTAGCGGCGGGCCGATGCAGCGTTATCGTCCGCAACGCCACTGGCTCTCGATCATGGACCTCGGCGACGGAACCGGCCTGGCGATGCGAGGTCCGTTCTGGTGGATGGGCCGGGGCGCGCTGGCCCTGAAGCGCCGCCTCGACCTTGGGTTCATCGCCGCGATGCGCGCGACGTCAGGCGAACCGCTTCAGGATTGAAACCAGCTTGCGGGTCCGGTCCGAGAACAGGGCCGGCGTATAGAAGGCGCTCGCCAGCCGCTTGTTGATCTCGCCCCGGGTCGGATAGGGCGCGATCATCCCGGTCAGCTGGCTCAGCTTCAGGCCCGCCGTCAGCGCCAGCGACCAGATATGGATGTGATCCCCGGCGTGGCGGCCGACCAGGGTGACGCCCAGCACCTTGCCCTTGGCGGTGGTGATCAGCTTGCCGAACCCGCGCGTATCGCCCTCCGCCTGGGCGCGGTCGTTCTCCGCGAACTCGAAGGTCTGGACGCGGATGTCGGCCCCATGCGTCTTTCGGGCCTCGGCCTCGCCGAGACCGATGGCGGCCAGCTCCGGGTCGCAATAGGTCACGCGCGGCACATGCAGGGCGTCGGCGTTGACCGGCATGGCGAAGATCGCGCGCCGGACGACCAGCCCGGCATGAGCCCCCGCCAGGTGCGTGAACTGGCCCCGGCCCGCCGCATCACCCACCGCGAAAACGCGACGGTTCGAGCTCAGCAGCGACTTGTTGGTGAGGATGCCGTTTCGATCACGGGCGATCCCGGCCGCTTCCAGGTTCAGGTCGTCGATGGACGGCGTGCGACCCACAGCGATGAGCAGGTGCGAGCCCGAAACGCGGACCTCCTTGTCGCCCTGCTGCAGGATGATCGTCGGCCCCGCCTCCACCCGGATCGCCTTGTGACCGGCCATCAGCTCGACGCCGTCGGCCTCAAGCTGCTCCAACACCACCTTCGCCGCTTCGGGGTCCTCGCGCCCCAGGATCGCCTCGGCCTCGATGATGATCACCTGCGACCCCAGTCGTCGGAACGCCTGGCCCAGTTCCACGCCGATGGGCCCGCCGCCCAGCACGATCAGCCGTTCGGGCAGGGTCTTCAGTTCGAAGATCGTCTCGTTGGTCAGGTGCGGTGTGACGTCCAGCCCCGGGATCGGCGGGATCATCGCCCGCGACCCGGTCGCGATGACGAACTTGCGGGCCTCCACCCGGACGCTGTCGCTGGCCACCGTGCGGGCGTCCACGAACCGGGCCGCCTCTCGGATCACCTGGCAACCGAGACCCTCGAAGCGTTCCTGGCTGTCGACCGGGGCAATTGTGGCGATGGTGGCGTGGACGTGGGCCATGACCTTCGCGAAGTCGACGCTCACTGATTTGGCGCTGACGCCCAGATGACCGCTGTGCCGGGCCTCGTGCGCCGCGCTGGCGGCGGCGATCACGGCCTTGGACGGCACGCAGCCATAGTTCAGGCAATCGCCGCCCATCTCGCCCTTCTCGAACAGGACAACCTTCAGGCCCAGCTGAGCGGCGCCTGCGGCGACCGACAGGCCCCCGGACCCCGCGCCGATGACGGCGATGTCGGCCTTGATCGTCTGGCTCACAGGGTCTTCCCGGACTTGGCGCGAACGCGTTGGTAGACGGTCGTCGCGAGCGTCAGCAGACCCAGGGCGACCAGCGGCAGGAGCACCTTGGGCGAGAAGATCACGCCCAAGTCGGGCGTTTGCCCGCGCGCCAGCAGTTCGCCGATCCCCGCGCCGATGCCGCTGTAGATGAAGGTCGCGGGCATGATCCCGATGAAGGTGGCCAGCGCATAGGCGCGTAACGGCGCATGGGCCAGCGCTGCGGCTACATTGACCAGCCAGAACGGCGCCAGCGGGATCAGCCGCAGCGTCAGAATGTAGCCGAACGCGCCGGCCTGAACCCCGTCGATCACCGACTTCAGCCGACCGCCGGACGCCTCGGCCTTGTCACGCAGCGCCTGACCCAGCGAGGTCTTCACCGCATAGAACACCAGTATGGCCCCGGTCGTGGCGCCGATCACCGTGGCCACGCCGCCCACCCAGGTTCCAAAAAGATAGCCGCCTGCCAACGTCAGGATGATGGCGCCGGGCAGGCTGACCGCGGTGGCCAGGGCGTAGATGACAATGAAGGCCAGGAGGGCCAGCGGCAGTTGCTGGCTGACAAAGCTTCGCAGCGCGGCCTCGTTGGCCTGCAGCGCGTCGAGATTGAGATACCGGGTCGCGCCGCTGGCGAAGACGGCGACGATGGCCACCAACAGGATCAACAGGGGTGCGAAGCGCTTGAGGCGGTCCATCAGGTCTCCGATGTGGCATTGAGCGACCAGTCGTATGCACCGCGGGCGATGCGGTTGACCGCTTGCAATCGTGCCCGCAGAGGCGGGGCGGCATACTGCGACAGGTGAGCAATCACCTTGGCGTCGGTTCCGCCAAAGTCGCCGCCGTACCACCGGTAGATCGACGACACGACCAGCTTGTCGCCTTCAAATCTGACGCCGCGCGAATGGTTCACATAGGCGCGCGCCGCAGCATCCAGAACCGCCTCAAGGCCTGCGCCACCCAGCGCACGGAGCGGCAGGTTCGGACAGCTGAACGAGGCGCAGTTGACGCTGTAATGCACCCGGGGGTCGCGCCAGCCCTTGCGAAGAATGTCGTGCTCGATGTTGTTCAGCGACAGGTTCACGCCGGCCACCTGGGTGATCACCTTCCACCAGGGGCCCGGCAACAACGGCGTCGTGCGGATGTCCCGGATCGAGCCCACCGGGAAGGCGTCTACGACCACCTGGATGGTCACCGCGTTGTAGAGGTTGGCCCAGTAGGCGAACTGCTCCGGTCGGGTCAGGGTCAAGGGGTCCGTCCGCGTCAGACTATCTATGTATCGCCGGAGCGCATCACGATCCGGGGTCGATCGTTTCCAGCCCGCATAGTCGACCCTGACGATGCCGTCGGCCGATGGTCGCGCCCTTCGGTCCAGCAGGGTGTCAAACCCGGCATGGTCGAACACACCGGCTCCTGCCGCGCGACCCACGAAACGCGACACGCCCTGCGCCGTGGCGGGGGATGCGCCCGCGCCGACCACCAGGCCCAGACCTGCGCCGATCAGAGTTCGCCTCGGGATGGCCGTTAACGCCATTTGAGATCGTCCTTTCAGTCAGGCGCATTCATTGCGCCGCCGCGATTAGAGACTATGCAAACGCCGAAAAAGCGGCGGCAATAGTCGGCACTACTTTTTCACGTCCAGCAGGAGTCGCACGTGTATCCCAGTCCGCCCGAACGCGTCGCAGAATACCGTCGGCGGGGATGGTGGCGCGGACAGACTGTGGACGCCCTCTTTCGATCAGCGGTGGCTGCGCAGGGCGACCGCGAGGCGCTCATTGACGCGCCCAACCGGGAGGCGCTGACCGGCACGCGGCCCCGGCGACTGACCTATGCCGAGGCCGACACTGCCGTGGACGCCATGGTGGCGGCCTTCACCCGTCTTGGCGTGGCAAGGGGCGATGTGGTGGTGACCCAGCTGCCCAATGTGGTCGAAGGTGTACTCGCGTTTCTGGCCTGCGCGCGCATGGGGGCAATCCTCAGCCCTGTTGCAATGGCCTATCGCGGCCATGAACTGCGCCAGATCCTGCCCTCGGTGACGCCGAAGCTGTTCCTGACGGTGGACGCGTTCCATGGTCACGATCATGTCGCCATGGCCTTGGCGCTGAAGTCGGAAGGAGTGTTCTCGGGCCAGGTGGCAGGTCTGGGCAGTTCCTCACTTGAACGCCAGACGCTGGAGATGGCCGTCGTCGCCACGCCCGCCGATCTGGACGCCGCCGAGGCGCTGACCATCTGCTGGACCTCGGGCACCGAAGCCGCGCCCAAGGGCGTGCCGCGTCACCACGACCATTGGGTGGTCAATGGTGAGGCGCTGGCGGAGGCCGCAAGCCTGGGGCCCGGCGACACCCTGCTCAATCCGTTCCCACTGATCAACATCGCGGCCATTGGCGGCATGGTGATGCCGTGGCTGGTCTGTCAGGGACGGCTGGTCCAGCACCACCCCTTCGATCTGGCGGTGTTCTTGTCGCAGATGCAGGACGAGGCCGTGGCCTATGCCGTCGCTCCGCCGGCTGTGCTGAACATGCTGCTACAGAACGAGGCGCTGTTGTCGGCGACCGATCTGTCGTCGCTAAAATGTCTGGGCTCGGGATCTGCGCCGCTGGCCCCCTGGATGGTCAAGGGCTGGCAGGATCGCTACGGCGTGACCGTGATGAATGTCTTCGGCTCCAACGAAGGCGCGTCGCTGTTTTCAACCGGCGAGGCGATTCCCGACCCGGAGCAACGGGCACGGTTCTTCCCCAGGTTCGGCGCCGAAGGTCTTGATTGGCCCGCCAGGTTCCCGTCAAAGATCCGCACCCGGCTGGTCGACCCCGAGACCGGTGCAGAAATCAGCGTTCCGGGGATCGAAGGCGAACTGCGGATCGGCGGCGCCATGACCTTCGACGGCTACTGGCAGGCGCCGGAGCTGACCCGCCAGGCGTTCGATGACGAGGGCTTCTTCCGCACCGGCGATCTGTTCGAGATCGCGCCGGAAGCGGGTGGGCGCTTCTACCGGTTTGTCGGTCGTCGAAAGGAGATCATCATCCGCGGCGGGGTCAATATCTCGCCGGCCGAGCTGGATAGTCTGATCGAGAGCCACCCTGCGGTTCGTGAGGCGGCCTGCGTCGCCTATCCGGACGAGCGACTGGGCGAGCGGGTCTGTGCGGTCGTCGCCCTGAAGCCCGGGCAGGCGCTCTCGCTGGAGGCGCTGATCCAGCACCTTAAACAGCACGACCTTGCGACCTACAAACTGCCTGAACGGCTTCGGATCATCGAGACCCTGCCGCGCAATCCGTTGGGCAAGGTCCTGCGCCGGGAGCTGATGCAGGTCGCTAACGACTTGGCCCCGCCGGGATCACTTGTATAATCAGACTCACTGACATTCGGGCACCAACCTGACGAGGACATCATGGTCTATATTCTGGGCGGCTGGCAGAGCGACTTCTCGAAAAACTGGGCGCGCCAGCAGATGGATTTCGCCGACGCGTTCGCCGAGGTGGTGGGCGAGGGCCTGGCCGCCGTCGACCTTGAGCCGAAAGATATCGACACCGGCCACGTGGGCAATTTCGTCGGCGAGCTGTTCGCCGGGCAGGGGCTGCTGGGCGGGTTCTTCGGCCTGGTGCATCCGGACTTCGACGGCATGCCGACCGCCCGTCACGAGGCGGCCTGCGCCTCGGGCAGCGTCGCCATCCTGGCGGCGACCGCAGAGATCGAGGCCGGGCGCTATGACACCGCCTGCGTGGTCGGCCTGGAGATGATGCGCAACGTCTCGGGCCAGCAGGCCGCGCAGAACCTGGGGGCCGCCGCCTGGACGGGCCATGAGTTCGAGGACGCCGCCTTCCTGTGGCCCCGCGCCTTTTCGGACCTGGGCGAGGAGTACGACCGCCGTTTTGGCCTGAAGTACGAGCACCTGATGCGGATCGCCGAGATCAACTTCGCCAATGGTCGCAAGAACCCCAACGCCCAGACCCGCCAGTGGGCCTTCAATGACAAGAGCTTCACGGCCGACGACGAGGCCAACCCCGTGGTCGAGGGCATGATCCGCAAGAACGACTGCGGCCAGGTGACCGATGGCTCGGCGGTAGTGTTCCTGGCGTCTGAAAAGGCCGCCACCGAATACGCTGCCAAGCGCGGTATCCCGCTGGAGAGCCTGCCGCAGATCAAGGGCTGGGGGCATCGATCCGCACCGATCAGCTATGACCGTAAGGTCCGCGCCAGCGAGGGCGGCCCGTTCGTCTTCCCGCAGGTGAAGCGCGCCATCGACGACGCCCGCGCCCGCGCCGGGATCACGGATGTCTCGGAACTGGACGCCGTCGAAACCCACGACTGCTTTACCACCACCGAATACATGGCCATCGAGCACCTGGGCATGACGGCGCCGGGCGAGGCCTGGAAGGCCATCGAGGACGGCTCCATCGAAATCGGCGGGCGCCTGCCGGTCAATCCGTCGGGCGGTCTGATCGGCGGCGGACATCCGGTGGGTGCTACCGGTGTGCGGATGACACTGGACGCCTTCAAGCAGGTGACGGGCCGCGCGGGCGATTATCAGGTCGAGGGTGCGAAGACGGTCCAGACCCTGAACATCGGCGGCTCGACCACCACGACGGTCAGCCTCATCGTGGGCATCTGATCCGTGACGTCCATGCTCGAAATTGCGACCATCCTGGCGATCAACGCCGGCGTCATTCTGGCGCTGTTCGTGCTGGCCTGGGCGGCCTGTGTGGCCATGCGCGACTGTACGCCGGTGGACAGCCTGTGGGGTGCTGGCATGGGCGTGGTGGCGATTTCCACGTTTCTGCAGACCGGCGGGGGCACGCAACGGCGCGTGTTGCTGACGGCGATCTGTGTCGTCTGGGCGTTGCGCCTGGGGGGCTATCTGCTGTGGCGCTGGCGTGATCATGGACCCGACCGGCGCTATGTCCGGATGATGGACAAGGCCAAGGTCGAGCGCGGCTGGAACTATGGCTATGCCTCGTTCCGGCTGGTGTTCCTGCTGCAGATGCCACTGCTGTGGCTGGTCTGCCTGCCGGTCCAGCTGGGCCAGATCTCGGCAGAGCCCGCTGACCTGGGCTGGCTCGGTCTGGCGGGTGCAGGCCTCGCTGTCTTCGGTCTGATCTTCGAAAGCGTCGGCGACTGGCAACTGGTCAAGTTCAAGAAGAACCCGGCCAACGAGGGCCTGGTCATGGATCGCGGCCTATGGCGCTACACGCGGCATCCAAACTACTTCGGGGACGCCTGTGTCTGGTTCGGCCTGTGGATGGTGGCGGCGGAGACCAGGCCTGGCCTGTTCGCCATCGTTGGCCCGGCCTATCTGGTGTTCACCCTGACCCGTTGGAGCGGCATGCCCACGGTGGAAGGCCGCATGCGCCGCCGCAAGCCTGAGTATGAAGATTACGCGCGCCGCACCTCACCGTTCATTCCCTGGCCTCCGAAACCGGCGGCGGTCGCCTGACGGTGGCGCTTCCGGCCCATATCGCCGATCGCCTGCGCCTGCCGGCCATCGCCGCGCCGATGTTCCTGGTGTCTGGCGTCGACATGGTGCTGGCCGCCTGCAAGGCCGGCATCATCGGGGCGTTCCCGGGCAACAACGCCCGGACGCTGGAGGTCCTGGATGACTGGATGGGCCAGATCGCCCGGACCTTGCCGGCCGACGCGCCGCCCTGGGCGATCAATATCATGGTGCATCGCTCCTACGCCCGCTGGGAGGAAGAGCTGGAGCTGGTCCTCAAGCACAAACCGCCAATCGTGATCACGGCGCTGGGTAGCCCCAGGGCCGTCGTCGAGGCGATCCAGGGCTACGGCGGGCTGGTCTATGCCGATGTGAATTCGCTCACCTATGCCGAGAAGGCCGCCGCCACCGGCGTTGACGGTCTGGTGCTGGTGGCGGCGGGGGCAGGCGGTCACACGGGGCCGCTGTCGGGTTTCGCCTTTGCGCCGGCGGTGCGTGAGGTGTTCGATGGGACCATCGTACTGGGCGGGGCTATCGGCTCCGGTCAGGCGGTGCGGGCGGCTCAGCTACTGGGAGCCGATCTGGCCAATCTGGGCACCCGGCTGATCGCCTGCGAGGAGAGCCTGGCGGTCCCCGCCTACAAGCAGATGATGATCGAATCCGATGCTGAAGACATCGTTCTGTCGGCTGCACTGACGGGCATCCCCGCCAACTGGCTGAAGGGCAGCCTGATCGCGGCGGGCCATGATCCCGACGGCCCAAAGGCCAAGGTGGCCATCGATCTTGGGCGACCCGAGGATGGTCCCAAACGTTGGCGCGATGTCTGGGGCGCCGGCCACGGCGTGGGAGAGGTGCGGGCGATCCAGCCGCTGGGCGACATCGTCGATGATCTGGTGGCTGAGTACGCGGCTGCGCTGTCTGCGCCCCGGTGACGGCGCGTGCGCCAACCCGGGTCCAGGCCAACTCGGCTGGCCGCGCCCTAAATCTGCTGGGCGACCGCTGGATCCTGATGATCCTGTATCTGTCGTTTCAGCGGGTGCGACGCTTTGATGCGTTTCAGAGCCGCATCGGACTGGCCCGCAGCCTGCTGATCGACCGGCTGCGGCGGCTGCAGACGGCGGGCGTTCTCGAAAAGGTGCGCTATCAGGAGCGGCCAGTCCGCGAGGAATATCACCTCACCAACATGGGTCGCGACCTTTTCAGCGTCACACTGATGATCATCCGCTGGCAGGCCCGGTGGTTCGACGATCCGGCTCACGCGGAGCATCGGCTCACACATGTCTGTGGCAAGCCGTTCACGCCGGAACTTCGTTGCGGTCATTGCCGGGTGCTGGTGAATCCTCGCGATGTCTATGTGGAGGATGGTCCGGGCGCTGGCACCGATCCTGCATCGCCGCCGCGGGCGCAGCGGCGGTCGATAGTGCCGCCGGGCACTTTGACTGACGGCAATCCCATGCTGGACCGGGCGCTGCAGGTGCTGGGCGACCGCTGGACCGCGCACCTGATCGCCCA
The DNA here is from genome assembly GCA_031379795.1 of Alphaproteobacteria bacterium. GTDB lineage: Bacteria > Pseudomonadota > Alphaproteobacteria > Caulobacterales > Caulobacteraceae > Phenylobacterium. Next base: position 3,213 of record JANNFM010000451.1, on the reverse strand, counting down.
GGCGTTCATGGGTCTGCGACGCTTCAAGGGTTTTCAAGGCGCATTGGGTGTGGCTCCGAACATCCTGTCCGACCGCCTCTCGCGGTTGCTGGCGCTGGGCGTCCTGCGCCGCGAGCGCTATCAAATCCATCCCGAGCGGTTCGAGTACCGGCTGACCGAGATCGGTCGCGACCTTTACCCCTTGATCGTCGAGCTCAACCGATGGGGCGACCGCTGGCTTGACGTCGGAAAGGGCCCACCATTGATCACCTTTCACCGCAGTTGTGGTCATCGGCTTGAGCCCAGGATCACCTGCGACCAGTGTGGCGAAATCGCCGATCTCGAAACCGTCGGCCCGAAGGAAACCTAGACCATGACCCGCGAACTCACCGACGAGCAGAAGATGGCCAAGGGCCGCGAAATGGCCGCCGCCTGGAAGGCGCTGGACTGGCGCAAGGTTGCCGACATGTTTGCCCCCGACGGTGTTCTGCACTCCATGATGGTGGAGCCGGTCGTGGGCCGCGAGGCGGTGTTCAAGCGCGTGTCCGGCCTGGCCGATGGCCTGGAGTCCATCACTCTCAGCTACCGCCACATCGGCGTGATCGACGGGATCCTCTACATCGAACGTCTCGATGAGTTCGTGGTCCGGGGAAAGTCAGGCTCGGCGCCGGTCGGGGGTGTGCTCGAGTTCGAAGGGCCACTGATCAAGGTCTGGCGTGAATACTACGACCGCGCGCACCTTTTGCGGGCGATGGGCTTGATCGAGGATTTCGACAGCAAGACCCGCTGATCAGGGCTTGCGACGCGCATCCAGCAGGGTCTTGAACTGGGCGGAGTCGATGTACTCATCAAGCCGGACGATCACGCCGTCCTTTACGCGGACCACGGCGCAGGCCTCCATGGTCCAGGCCTCGCCATTGGGCAGGTTGGCCTCCAGCACATGCTGCTGGACGAAGCCGTCGGCCAGGGCCTCGCGGCGGACGATCCTGTAGTTGCGCTCGGGGATCATCCGGATCATCCAGGCCAGCAGCTTCATGTTCTCCTCGACGGTCTGCTCGATGCCGTCGGTGTTGTGCCAGAGCTTGGCGTCGGGCGCGTAGCAGGCCAACACGGCGTCCATGTCGCCGGCCTGGACGGCGCCGATGTAACGGGCTGCGAAGTCGAGGTAATCCTGGGCTGTCATCGGGTGTCTTGCCTATCGTCCGGTGGTGACGCGATCGCCGGAGAGCGACCGCCGCATTTGTAGTTCCAACGCCTTGGGATCGCGCGCCAGGTTGGCACGGACGTCGATGGCCATGAAATCGGTGTCGACCTCGTCGGCGCCCTTGCGGATCGCCTTCAGTCCCGCCTTGGCGATGGTGGCCGGCGTCTCCTTGAAGCCTTCCACATGGCTGGCCATCCGCGTGTCCACCGATCCCACGATCAGGGCGGTGACGCTGGTGTTCTGGCTGGCCAGTTCGGCGCGCAGGCAGGTGGCCAGGGCGCGCCCGGCGAACTTTGACGGGCTGTAGCCGCCCATGCCGGGAATCGCGACGATGCCGCCCGCCGACAGGACGTTGGCGATGGCGCTCTGCTTGTGCCGTCCCAGGATGGGGGCGAAGGCGCGGCACATGGCCAGCGGCCCGAAGTAGTTGACCTCCATCTCGTCACGGGCGGCGGTGAGATCGGGCGCGCCCATCAGGGTCTGCATCGCAAACTGGCCGGCGTTGTTCACCAGGATGCTGACGTCCTGGCACTGGGTGGCGGCGGCCTCGATCTGGTCCGGGCGGCTGACATCCAGGGCGATGGCGATCACCCGGCCCTGGCCTTCGGTGACCAGGTGGTCGGCATTGGCCATGTCGCGAGTGCCCACATAGACGCGGGCCGCACCGGCCTCCAGGAACGCCCGCACGAAGGCCTCGCCGATCCCGCGATTGCCGCCGGTCACCAGGGCGGCGCTGCCGTTGATCTCCATGGTCAGGCGCCCGAGACACCGTTGCGGATGAACTCGCGGTCGGCCCAGACGCTGTGGGTGCCGCTGGACAGCTTGTGGGGCAGGGCGATGCGCACGACGGGCCCGGCCTCGAAATTCTTGCAGTCCACCAGGATGCATTCCGACGTGCCGGTGTTCTCATCGATGATGAAGCTGACCAGATAGCCGTCGTCTTCGTCGGTGGCACCGATCCGGGGCACGAACGGCGCCTCGCTGGCGTACTGACCCTCGGGCAGCTCGATCGACCAGGATTCTCCGGTCTGAAGATCGTGCTTCACGAAACCCTTGAACAGGAACCAGCCGGGCTTGGTGAAGGTCGAGTAGGCATAGCGATAGGGCTTGCCCGCATAGCGCTGGTTGAACATCCCGAACTCCAGGACGCGGTCGTCCAGATGATGTTCGCGGGTCTCGCCGGTCTTCAGATTGAATCGCCAGCGATGCAGCTTGGGCAGGAAGCTGTGTTCGTCCACATAGGCCATCATGTGCTCGAAGCCCGCCGGGGCGTCGGCCAGCGGACGCGGCATCGGCTTTTCCTGGAAGTAGGCGTCCATGACGATCTCGTCGCCATCCTCATAGGCATTGAGGAAGTGCAGGATGTAGGTGGGGTCAGCCTCGAACCACTGGATGTCCTCAGGGTTTCCGAAGCGCGGGATCACGGCGAACCGCGACGGCAGGCCCCGGTGCTCGCGCACGGCGTGGACGTTGCGCTTCAGGAGTTCCTCGTCCCAGAACACCGGCAGGTCATTCAGGATTGAGTAGTTGGCGGTGAAGGCCATGTCGTGCGGCAGGCGCGGGCCGGGCAGGGGGATCGGCACATAGTGCTTGAGCTTTCCGGTCCGGTCGACGACGCCATAGTGCATGTAGGGCGCGTGCTTGGAGTAGTTGAAGAACAGCAGTTCGCCGGTGGCCTCGTCGACCTTGGCGTGGGCCGAGACCCCGTCCAGTGGCCCCCAGCTGGCGACGCCGCCCTGCTCCAGGGTTTCGGGGTCCAGCCAGTAGGCCTCGCCGCACTGATAGAAGGTCGAGACGATCTTGCCGCCATGCACAACCACATCGGTGGAGGATGAGTCCTTCAGACCGCCATGGGCGCCGAAACCTGGCCGCAGCGAAACGGCGGCGCCGTCCATCAGGCCGCCCCACAAGGACTGGCCGGCTTCCTGTTCGGCCTCGAACCCTCGCGTTCGCACGAAGCGGTTGCGATAGTCGGCGCGGCCGCCCGCGAAACTGACCACATGCAGCATGCCGTCGCCGTCAAACGGGTG
>JANNFM010000444.1:0-3201 GCA_031379795.1 Alphaproteobacteria bacterium | reverse complement strand
AGCGATTGCGCAGCAGCTGGGGATTGAACTGGTCGCCCAGAAACCGGCGGGGATTGAAGGCCATCGGCTCAGGCCAACTGTCCTTGCGGCGATGGATCGCATAGATCGGAATGAGCACAGTATCTCCCCTGCGGGCCGTTTCACCGCCAAGGTCGGTTGTCGCGGCGCAATGCCTGACGATTTGATGGGCCGGAGGGAACAGCCTCAGCGCTTCCATCACCACCGCCTTGAGGAAGGGAAACTTCGCCATATCGCCAGGTTGCAGGGGGCCGTCCAACTCAGCCGCCGCCATTTCGCAATCGATCAATTCTGCGGTCGTTTTGCAGTGCGCGATCAACCATAGCGCCCAGGACGCTCCCAGCGCGGTGGTCTCGCCTCCGGCGGCCAGCATGCCCACGAGGTTGTCGTGAATCCGCTCCGCGTCCATGGCGGGGTTGCCTTGGCCGTCAACGGCGTTTTCAAGACAGCCCCTGAGCGTCTTGTCGGGAATGCCGGGATTTGCGTTCAGATAGACTTCGACAAGTCTACGCAATTCGGTCGCAGCCCGGTCGCTGGTGGGGCCGCAAAACCGGCGCATCCAGACGGGGAGCCCCAGAATGTCCGCGATATTGAGCGGCTGCATGTCCTGCAGCAGTTTTCGCGACGCTTCGGCATGCGCCAAATCATGCGGATCGCCAGGACTGACGCCGAGGGTGGCCTCCCAGATGACCGCGTTCATGGCCTGCGAAATGTCGGACGTCAGTTCAACAGGCCCGGAACCCGCTTTCCATTTCGAACACAAAAGGCCAGCGGCCCGTTCGGCGATGGCGATCACGGACTGTACCGACCTGGGGGTGAAAAAGGCCGCCGCCGCCTGTCTTTGTCGCCGCCAGTCTGCACCTTCGCTCACAGCAAGCCCGGCGCGCCAGATGGGCCGAAGTGAATTGTGCGACGCGCGCGACAGCGGGAACCGCTCCATCTGGTCGACGAGCATGCTCCGGACAGCTTCCGGTTTCATGACATAGAGCAGGTTCGGGACACCGGGGCGATGAAAGTCCTCGGTGTAAACGTCTTCAGTCCATGTGCTGATCGCGCACTTCAGCATCATACGAAGCGCCGAAATGGCCCCAACCGGTCTGGCCAGCGGTGCGACATGGGGCGGGACAAAGCTCATGGTCAGGCCAGCCCGAGCCATGCAGCCACCGCAATGGCCAGCAGTCCGATCCAGCCGGGATGCTTTCCCCTGGTCGCCACGAAAACAATGACGGATGAGAGGACCGTGGACGCGATGATGGCCCGAACGACGAACCTCTCCAGTTCGTCTTGAGCTGGCGAAATGGAAAATCTGATCAGGATCGCGGCGATCAGAAACGAGAAGATCGTCGGCAAATGCCATGTGGCCCACAGAATCCGGACCTGCCGTTCAAGGAGGCCGGATCTGGCTCCAGTCGGCACGATCCCTCCGTGCCGGAGCCCCGAAAAGATCAAAACTTCACCCAGCACTGAATGCGTAGCGCCAACAGAGACAGCAAGGCCGGCAGCTATCGAGAACCAGCCGTTGAAGACGGGAGGCATATCCATCACCAAAGGCTTGCCAGCGCCAGGCCGACCGCCGTCGAAAGCAGCATCCATCCTGGATGGTTGCGTTTCAGCAAGAATGCCCAAATGGCTGCAGACCCCAGGACCAGCACAAAGATGGCCAAAATCCAGTGTCGGGCCGGTTGAGAGCCGAAGGTGGGAGCCATGAACAGCAAGACACCGAGACCCGCCCACGCCAATGAGCCATTCACCCACACCAACCTCAGGATCGGCTTCTGGGGCACCTCTGCGGGGTCCATCGTGGAAAACAGGCGGAGCTCACCCAGGACCTGATGGACTGCGGCGGTTAGGATCGCCATGCCCCCGGCGGCCATGATCAGAGCGTCTTTCATTTCAATCTCCATACATCACTGTACGGGGAATTTATGTCGCGCTTGCCATTGAGTCAATACAGTGGTGTATGGAATGGCAATGATTGCTCTCTCGACAGAAAAGTGGGTCAGCTACGGCCTGACGGTGCTTGCCAAGCAGGGCCATGGAGCCTTGAAAGCCGATACTCTGGCTAGGTCGCTGAAAGTGACCCGGGGCAGCTTCTATTGGCACTTCAAGGACGTTGCAGACTTTCACCGGGCCGTGATCGCGCTTTGGCGGCGTCAGGCCACTGAAGATGTCATCGCACGCATAAACGCGCTGGACGACAAATCCGCACGATTGCCAACCCTGTTTCGAACCGCTTTGGCGAGCAGCATCACAGCGCTCGAAAAGGCCATGCGGGCATGGGCGCTGACCGATCCCGGTGCCCGGCAGGCCGTGGCTGAGGTCGAAAACATCCGCGTTCGTTACCTGGAGCAACTCCTGATCGCCGCGAAAGTGCCGGCGAAATCCATTAGTTCGCGGGCCCATATCATCCATTGGACGTTTGTCGGGTTCTCGAACATCTATGGAGACATCCCTGAAGATCGAACAGCAATCCTCGATGAACTCATATCGTTCGCAATCTCGAACACTGATGCACTTTGAAATTTTCGGCCTTTTTCGGCGCGACAATAGAACAACCTGATCTCCGCGTTGAGCAGAACATCACAAGGATGCTGAGAATGGGCTTCCATCCTCTACGACTTATGCGCCGCGTCATAAACTCGACGGCCCGATCAACCCGCCAGCCCAACGCCTTCGACCTCAAGGCGGTCAACAAGGCTTTCGTAAGCGCGATCAAGGCGCAGATGTCGCATGGAGAGGCGATGGAAACGGCCATCGGCGGCGGCTTTGAGCAGTTCGGGGCCATTGAGTTGGCGGTATTGCGGCACTACGGGCTACGCGAGCACGGCCATCTGGTGGACGTGGGCTGTGGATCCGGGCGACTGGCTCGTCCCTTGTCGGCGTGGCTGAAGGGCACCTATCTGGGCGTTGATCTGGTGCCCGACCTGATCGCGCACGCTCGGAAGATTGCTTCGCGGCCGGATTGGCGTTTCGAAGTGATCGACCATATCGGCATTCCTGAAGCCGACGGCGCGGCTGACATGGTCTGCTTTTTCTCTGTGCTCACCCATCTGCTGCATGAGCAGAGCTACTGGTACCTTGAGGAGGCGCGCCGGGTGCTGAAGCCCGGCGGTCGCATCGTGTTCTCGTTTCTCGAATTCCGGGAGCCGGGGCATCTCCAGGTCTTCCGCGATACGGTGACCA
>JANNFM010000385.1:0-6966 GCA_031379795.1 Alphaproteobacteria bacterium | reverse complement strand
GACCTGGAGCACGCAGGGCGGACTGTCACGTTGGATGGCCTGTCAGGCTGGCGCTGCGGTGCGTGTGATGAGGTCGAGTTTGACGGGCCCAGCGCGTCGGCATACGCAGCCGCAGGCGATGAACTGGTGTTGGAAAACAGGCGACTGCAAAGCCAGGAGATTCGGCGCATTCGCCGCAAGCTCGGCCTTAGCCAGGTCGAGGCTGCGCGCCTTACCGGCGGCGGACACAATGCGTTCTCGCGCTATGAACGCGGTGAAGCGGCCCCGCTTCCTGCCGTGATCAATCTGTTTCGACTGCTCGATCGTCATCCCGAGTTGCTGAACGAGATCGGTTGATCGGGGCCTGCACTTGCTTAAGCTGCGCATCTTTCATGAGCGGCCGGCTGCTAAGCCCCCACCCCGAACGCGGCCACGAAGGCGTCGACCAGGTAGTCGACCAGTTCGGCGGGGCCGCCGGGGCGGACGCGGTGGCCGCCGAGTTCGCCCTGGTGCAGCATGAACAGCACGACGGGGGCGACCAGCCCGAGCGAAGCGTGGCGGACGTTGACGGGTTTCAGGTCGCCAAGGTCGATGTGGGCTTGCAGCCGGAGTTCGAAGGCCTGCAGCGCCGGTTCCAGGATGGTCTGCAGATAGTGGGGACCTATTGTTCGATGCAGCAAACCCTCGGTCAGGCCGATGGCGTGGAAGCCGCCGACCGCAAACAGGTGACCCTGGACGATCTGGGTCAGGCCGGTGCGAAGCGAATGCGACGGTGGACCATCCGGCCGGGCGGCCAGGGCCAGAAACGGCGCGCCGCGGGCATGGGCGTCGGCGAGCACGGCCGCGACAACGCCCTCCCGGTCTCCGAAGTAGTGGCGCAGCGTCGGCACGGAAACCTCTGCGGCAATGGCCAGTTCGCGCAGTGAGGGCCGGTCCGGCTGTTTGAAGCGGATGGCAATGCGTCCCAGCAGCTGGCGTCGCTTGCTGTCGTAGTCGGCGCTGCGGGCGCGCACGCGCACCAGCCGGGACCGTGGGTTGGCGCGGGCGGGCAAGGGCGCTGCCGACAAGTGCGATCCTTGAAGCTGGCTGTCGTTAGAGAGGCGTGACCATAGCGCAGTTTGGTGTGCTGCGCCCTGCAGATGGCAGCGAGGACGCGTCACAAGCCAAGCTGCCTTGAATGTGACATAATGTATCTCATCTGAGATATCAATGTCGGGGCGACAATGAGCGGATCCGGGCGTGATCTTACTCGCCGCATACCTTCGAACAAAAAAAGTTCCGCCATGGTCTTGCGATCAACGGGAACATTCATATCTCAAGCGGAATACACTAAAATGCCTACGCCATTCGTAACCGACCGCCGTCATCTTCAAGGAACCAGACCCATGCTGAAAAGCTTTACCGCCGCCGCTGCCGCCCTGGCGCTAGCCACCGTCGCCTTTGCCCCGGCCTACGCCGCTGACGCAAAGGGTGACATCGTCGCCGTGGCCTCGGGTGCCGGTCAGTTCAAGACCCTGCTGGCGGCCGCGACCGCCGCCGGCCTTGTACCGACCCTGCAGTCGGCCGGTCCGTTTACGGTGTTTGCGCCGACCGACGCCGCGTTTGCCGCCCTGCCGGCCGGCACGGTCGACACGCTTCTGAAGCCTGAGAACAAAAAGCAGCTGGCCTCGGTGCTGACCTATCACGTGGTGCCCGGCAAGACGATGTCGACGGCCCTGGCCGGCAAGCAGCTGTCTGTCGCCAGCGTGCAGGGCGCGGCCCTGGCGATTGATGGCCGCAACGGCGTGACGGTGAATGGCGCCAAGGTGATCGCCGCTGACGTGGCCGCATCCAATGGCGTGATTCACGTGATCGACAAGGTGCTGATGCCGCCTGCGATATAACTGACCGAATTGTAGCGTGTGCCCCCCACGCGCTGCAGCGCGCTGGCGGGTTCCTCCCCGGACCCGTCGGCGTGCATCCTTTTGTCGGCACAGCCGCGCCAGCGATCGTCGCGCCTACTTGGCCTTGGTGAAGCGGAACAGGACCTGGTCGGTGTGGCGACGCACAGTGGGGTCAAATACCATCTTGCTGCGGTCGTCGCCCGGATTGGCGAGCATTCCGCTCTTTCCGTCCAGCTTCAGGCCGGCCGCCTTGGCCGATGCCAATATGACCGCGGGGTCAATGCGGTGGATCGTGCCGCCGGTGGTGGTGGGTGCGCCTGCGTTCGCGGCATGATCCATGGCGATGAAGACTCCGCCCGGTTTCAAGACCCGTGCAATCTCGGCATAGGCCTTGGCCGGATCGCCGAGGCCGGGGGAGTCCTTGGGGGTGTAGTAGAGCTCGTGGGGGCCCAGGATCCACAGGACCCGGTCGACCGACGCATCGGCCGCCTGCAAGGCGTCAAAGCGGCTGGTGGTTTCCGTGACATTGGTCAGGCGCCCGGCCGCGCGGCGGGTGGCCATCGCTGGCCCGGAATAGGCGAACTCCACCGGGTTCTGGGTGATGATCTTGCCTTTGGGACCGACGGCCTGTGACAGGATGTCGGTGTACCAGCCCCGGCCGACCTCGATCTCCATCACCGTATCGCCCGGGCGAACCTGGGCAAAAGCCAACACCTCGGCGGGCTTGCGCGCCGCGTCATCCTTGCGGTCAGCGTCGCTGCGGGCTGGCGCGGCCAGAATGGCGGCGTAGTCGGCGGCCTTCAGCGGCCCCGCGGCCAGGGCGGGCGCGCCGGTCAGGGTCAGGGCCGCGGCGATTGCCGCCAGCCGTAGAACAGGGGTCATGAAAGACATCTCCAGATGTGATGCGTCAACGCAGCCCCGCGCCGTCAGAGCCCAGGGCGACGATCGCCGACGCTTCTTCCAGCCGTGTTTTTTCCCGACGCCAGACCGCCTCGGCGGCATCGTAGCGGCGCGCCAGGGCGGCCACCGATGCGGTCAGGGTCGTCTGCTCGGTCAACAGGGTCGGGCACGCCGGATAGGCGGCCAGCGCCACGTCGGCATTGCAGCTGGCGACAGCGGCATCCAGTGACTGCACCCCTGACGCGGCGGCCAACCGGAACGCCGCTGCGCCCGTCGTCAGGCCGTCGTGCAAGGCTTCGGTTTCGCTGCGCGCCGCCTGGATCGCGGCAGACAACTGGCGACGTTGCGACTCGGGCCCGCTGTTACCACCCGTCACCGTGGCGGCCACCTTGGCCACCAGGGCCTTGATGCGGGCTTCGGACCGGCCGATCGTGGCCAGTTCGGCAGCGGCCCGGGCGTTGAATTGCTGAGCACCGCTCAGGGCCAGGTCAAGGTCGTCAGCGCCGGGGGGCCGGGCCAGCGGGTCCAGCGCCGGGGCCACCGCCGCGGGTCCGACCGCTGGGGTCGCTGCGGCCGGGGCGGCTTGGTTCGGGGCAGGAGCCGGGTCTGCGCGACGGTCGCAGCCCGCCATCGACAGGGCGACAAGCGCCAGCGCGATGCAGATCGCCGGTGATGGGGTCGGCATGGCGCTCACGTCCTGCGGATATCAGGGGCCCCGGTCGGGGCCAGCCGCCCGGTCGGGGCCAGCTGAGTGCACAGTCTCGATAGTGCCCCCTACCTGTCAAGCCGCACCATGGCTGGCGGGGACGGGAAGGTCTGCTAACCTTGAGCAGACATCCCGGAGCCAGAGTCCATGCGTCGCCGTACCTTTCTCGCTGCCGTTCCCGCCGCGGCTGTCGCCGGGCGGGCGTTTGCCACCTCACGCTCGGAAAATCCCAACCGCAACCGACCCGATGTGGGGCCCGGCGACCGGATAGATGGCGCGACGTTTGCGGGCCGTTCTGCCGCCTGGGGGCTGCATGGTGCCGCGGCCACGGCCCATCCCCTGGCCACTCTGGCGGCCATCGAGATGCTCAAGGCCGGCGGCTCGGCGGTGGACGCGGCGATCGCCGCCAATGCCGTGCTGGGCTTCGGCGAGCCGATATCCTGCGGTATCGGTGGCGATGCCTTTGCCCTGCTGTGGGACCCGAAGGCGAAGAAGGTGGTGGGGTTGAACGGCTCCGGGCGGAGCCCCAGGGCCTTGAGCCTGGAAACCCAGCGGGCGCGGGCCAGGAACGGCCATATTGCCTCCTATGGTGCCGTCTCCGTCAGTGTGCCGGGCGCCGTTGACGCGTGGTGGAGCCTGCACCAGCGGTATGGAAAGCTGCCGTGGAAGGACCTGTTTCAACCGGCGATCCGCCATTGCGAGGAGGGCGCGCCGACGGTTCAGAACACGGCCTACTACGTTGGCATTTCGCACCGCAATTTCACCAAACCCGACGCCGGGATCGAGGAGGTGGAAAACTTCAAGGCGCTGTGGGCCCCGAACGGCAAGACCCCGCGCGAGGGGGAGGTGTTCAAAAATCCTGAGCTGGGCCGGACCTACCGCCTGATCGCCGAAGGCGGTGGGCGCGCGTTCTATGAGGGCGAGATCGCCCAGGGCATCGAGCGGTACTTCAATCGCATCGGCGGCTGGATGACCCGGGCCGATCTGGCGGCGCACAAGACCGAGTGGGTGGAACCGCGGTCCATCAACTATCGCGGCGTCGATGTATGGGGGTTGCCACCCAACAGCCAGGGCTTTGTCACCCTGCAGATGCTGAACATCATGGGCCAGTTCGACCTGGGGGCCATGGGCTTCCAGTCGGCGGCGGCGATCCACCATGGCGTCGAGGCCAAGCGTCTGGCGTTCGAGGATCGGGCGCGGTTCTATGCCGACCCGGCGTTCTATAACCCGCCGATCGATTGGCTGCTGTCCAGCGACTACGCCCGCGAACGCGCCGCCCTGATCCGCCCCGACCACATCGCGCCCAGGGTCTACTACGGCAAGGCGCCGGGTCACGGCGATACGACCTATCTCACCACCGCCGACGCGGATGGGATGATGGTGTCGCTGATCCAGTCCAACTATCGCGGCATGGGCTCGGGCCTGATGCCGGACGGGCTGGGGTTCATGTTCCAGAACCGGGGCGAGCTGTTCGCCCTGACGGACGGCCATCCGAACGTTTATGCGCCCGGCAAGCGGCCGTTCCAGACGATCATCCCGGGGTTTGCCACGCAGGGCGGGCGGCCGATGTTGAGCTTCGGCGTTATGGGCGGTGACATGCAGCCGCAGGGTCAGGCGCAGATCATTTCAAACCTGGTGGATTTTGGCCTCGGGCTCCAGGAAGCCGGGGACAGCCCACGCTGGCACCACAACGGAGGCATGGAGCCCACCGGCGAGGACCTGGGGGCTGTCGGGGATCTCAATCTGGAAAGCGGCGTGCCCGAGGCCAGCCGGGAAACACTGGTCAAGATGGGATGGGTCCTGAAACCGTCGCCGGGCAACTACGGCGGCTACCAGGCCATCCGCGCCTGGCCGGGCCGCTACGAGGCCGCCACCGAGATGCGCAAGGACGGCGTGGCGCTGGCCTACTGACCGGACGGTCGCCGGCCGACGGGGCGTCGTCACGGGCTGGCGGCGCCCATACTGCATCCACAATCGACGCCTAACCTCGTGTTCGGGGCCCGCCGAACCTGAGGAAGACCATGCTGAGATCCGCTGAAATCAAGCGCGCCATCGTATTTTCCGGCGCCGCGCTGGTGCTCGTGGGGCTGGCCGGGTGTGGCGGGGGCGGCGGCTCCACGGGGACGACCACGGCGTCGATCACCACGCCTGGCGCTCCGACGATTGGCGCCGCTACGGCGGGCAACGCCAGCGTGAGCATCGCGTTCACGGCCCCCGCCTCGAACGGCGGCGCCGCCATCACAGCCTATACGGCCTCGTGCACCGGCGGTGGCGCCACGCGAACCGGGACGGGCGCCGCCAGTCCCATCACCGTGTCGTCGCTGACGAACGGCACGAGCTATGGCTGCTCGGTGACCGCCACAAATTCTGCGGGAACCAGCACGGCGTCGGGCTCCGTGTCGGTGACGCCGACGGCCGGATCTGCGAACGCGACGACCAGCACGGCGAGCGTGCTGTGCCCGTTCAGCGGCAGTTTTACAGGGACCTACGGATCCGCCGGAACCCTGACGTCCAATTGGTCCTGGACCTGCAGCTCAACCGCCAGATCGCTGACCGCCAACGGCCTGCCCAACCACGCCGTGGGCTCGTTCCCCAATTCCGGAAACCCCAACACCATCTCAACCCAGAACATCAGCTTCACCGCGACCCTGACGCCCACGACCGGCACGGCGAACACGGCTATCGGCGGCCCTGGCGGCGTGACCGTCTACTCCCTGGCCGGTGTCAAGTTTGATCCCGGCACCGCCGGAACCTGCCCCAGCAACCTGACCGCCACGGCCAGCTGCAACCTGGCGAACGGCTCCGACCCGTGGCGCATTGAGGCCCTTGGCCAGACCACGTTCAACTTTGGCGTCGACACCAACAACGCTCACGTCCAGCCGACCGGCGAATACCACTATCACGGGATGCCGCTGGGGCTGCTGAACAACGCCGGAGCCTCCGACACCAACCGCAAGATGGTGTTGGTGGGCTGGGCGAAGGATGGCTATCCGGTCTACGCCCGCTATTGCTACACCAATGCCATGGACGCCACGAGCGCGGTCAAGGTCTGCACGGGCAGCTTCGCCCGGGATACGACAGCCGACGCCGGTCGCCCGTCCACGACACTGGTTCCACTGGGCGCCTTTGTGTCGGATTGGAACTATGTGGCCGGCTCCGGAGACCTGGATGACTGCAACGGGCGGACGGGCGTAACGCCAGAGTTTCCGAACGGCATCTATTACTACATGGCGACCGACAGCTATCCGTACTTCAGCCGATGCGTGAAGGGTGCGGTGAACTAGCCTGGCCATGACGGTGTGGCGTGTGTTGACCATGCGGCTCCCCGCAGCGATTGCGCGCGGACTGTTTTGCGCGCTTTGGCTCCTGGTGCTCCCGGGTGCGGCGCAGGCGCATCTGCTGCCCAAACAGAACGCCACGATGAACATCGTGGGCACGGCGGCGTTCTTTGTCGTCTCGGTCCCCGTTTCGGCCCTGACCGGCGTGGACGACAACCGC
>JANNFM010000353.1:0-2169 GCA_031379795.1 Alphaproteobacteria bacterium | reverse complement strand
GCCGTGGATGGCCCCGCCGCGTCGGGCAAGGGCACGGTGGCGACATGGCTGGGGCGTGAGTTGAGGTTGCCGGTGCTGGATACCGGGCTGTTGTATCGGGCGGTCGGCGTGCTGGCGGATCGGTCTGGTGCGGATCCGGACGATTCAGATGCCGCGACCGATATCGCGGCGACACTTTCGGCTGACCAGCTGGACGATCCGGGCCTGCGGACGCGGGCGGCGGGCGAGCTGGCCAGCCGGGTGGCGGTGCATCCGGGCGTTCGCGCGGCCTTGCTGGACTTCCAGCGTGCCTTCGCCGGGCAGCCCGGTGGGGCCGTGCTGGATGGACGCGATATTGGCACGGTTATCTGTCCGCGGGCCCCGGCCAAGCTTTACGTCACCGCAACGGCAGAGGTCCGCGCCGAACGTCGCTGGAAGCAGCTCCAGGGGCAGGGTGAAACGGTCGCCTATGAGGATGTGCTGGCCGATATCCGCCGCCGCGACGCCCGGGATGGCGGCCGCGATGCCGCCCCGATGAAGCCAGCCGCCGACGCCGTCTTGCTCGACACCACTGAAATGACTATAGAGCACGCCACCGATGCGGCCCGCCGTATCGTCGAGGCGGCGCGCGCTCGTTGGGAAATCTCCAGATAGGAGAAATCACGCAGGGCAAATCCACCCGCGCCTTTCCCTCGCACGTCCGCGGGCAAATTTCATGGCACGGGGCCTTGGTCCCGGGCTTTTCGGTCGCAACCCTCAACCCGATTCCGGGACTCCGTCCGTCGCCACATGGTGCGCGGACCCGGCGTCATTTCAAGATGAAAGACCCTATGGCTGACGATATGAGCCTGTCTCCCTCCCGCGATGATTTCGCAGCACTGCTCGACGAGTCCCTTGGCGGACGTGACTTCATGGAAGGCCAGGTGGTCCACGGACTGGTTGTGGCCATCGAAAAAGACTTCGCGATCATCGACGTCGGTCTGAAGACCGAAGGCAGGGTCTCGCTGAAGGAATTCGGCATCGGTGAAGGCGAGAGCAAGGATCCCCCCAAGGTCGGCGATAGCGTCGAGGTGTTCCTCGAGCGCGTCGAGAACGCCATGGGCGAAGCGGTCATCAGCCGCGAAAAGGCCCGCCGCGAAGAGGCCTGGACGCGCCTTGAGGTCGTCTACGAAAAGAATGAGCCGGTGATGGGCGCCATCGTCGGTCGCGTGAAGGGCGGCTTCACTGTTGACCTGGGCGGTGCCTCGGCGTTCCTGCCGGGCAGCCAGGTGGACATCCGTCCCGTGCGCGACGTCGGCCCGCTGATGGGCAAGGAACAGCCCTTCGCGATCCTCAAGATGGACCGCCCCCGCGGCAACATCGTGGTCTCGCGCCGCGCGATCCTGGAAGAAGCCCGCGCCGAACAGCGCACCGAACTGGTCGGCCAGCTGCAGGAAGGCGAAGTCCGCGACGGCGTCGTCAAGAACATCACCGACTACGGCGCGTTCGTGGACCTGGGCGGCATCGATGGCCTGCTGCATGTCACCGACATGAGCTGGAAGCGCGTCAATCACCCCAGCCAGGTTCTGGCGGTGGGCGACACCGTCAAGGTCCAGATCGTCAAGATCAACCCGGACACCCAGCGCATCTCGCTCGGCATGAAGCAGCTTCAGTCCGATCCGTGGGACGGCGTGGAAGCCAAGTACCCGATGGGTGCCAAGTTCACCGGCCGCATCACCAACATCACCGACTACGGCGCGTTTGTGGAGTTGGAAGCCGGCGTTGAGGGCCTGGTCCACGTGTCGGAAATGTCCTGGACCAAGAAGAACGTCCACCCGGGCAAGATCGTTTCCACCAGCCAGGAAGTCGATGTGGTCGTGCTGGACGTTGATCCGTCCAAGCGCCGCGTCTCGCTGGGCCTCAAGCAGGCCATGGCCAATCCGTGGGATGCCTTCGTGGCCACCCATCCGGTGGGCTCGACCGTCGAGGGCGAAGTCAAGAACGCCACCGAGTTCGGCCTGTTCATCGGTCTGGAAAACGACATCGACGGCATGGTTCACCTGTCCGATCTGGACTGGGCGATCCCCGGCGAGGAAGCCATCGCGAAGTACACCAAGGGCGAGATGGTCAAGGCCCGCGTCCTGGACGTGGATGTCGAGAAGGAGCGTATCTCGCTGGGCATCAAGCAGCTTGGCGGCGACCCCATGCAGG
>JANNFM010000348.1:0-2213 GCA_031379795.1 Alphaproteobacteria bacterium | reverse complement strand
CTCTCCCGCGTCGACGAGGCCTTCCAGGAGGACCAGTGGGGCATCGACGCGGAAGCTGCGGAGCGCGTGGCGCGCCTGCGGATCGAGGCGGAGATGCTGGATCGGTGGTTCAGGGGACTGGCGGAAGAGTAGGTACCTCCTCCCCCGCGAAGCGGCGGGAGGGGGACCGCCCGCCGAAGAGCGGGGGGTGGAGGGGGCAGGCGGAATGCTCAGACCTACCACCGGATGATCACGCGCACCGAGTAGGGCCTGCCCCCTCCAGCACGCCCTCTGCGGGGCGTGGTCCCCCACCCGCCGCTTCGCGGGGGAGGTAAGTGGTCCTATGGCGGCCGTCAGTCGTGCTTCAAACGTATCCATCTTGGCCGTCACCGAACCCGTCACAATCAGCATCTCCATCTCCCGGCTCACGCGGCGTGAACTTGCCTCACCGCGTCAGCGCGACTAGGGCTTCGCGTCAGTTACGTGAAGGGCGGGCCGCGTGAAGCACATCCTGGCAGAACTTGAGACGCGTCGCGAACAGGCGCGCCTGGGCGGTGGCGAAAAACGCATCGCCAGTCAGCACGCCAAGGGCAAGCTGACAGCCCGAGAGCGGATCGACCTGTTGCTCGACGAGGGCTCGTTCGAGGAGTTCGACATGTTCGTCGAGCACCGGATCAACGAGTTCGGCATGGCCGACAATCGCATACTGGGTGATGGCGTGGTCACCGGCTGGGGCCGGATCAATGGCCGGACCGTGTTCCTGTTTTCCAAAGACTTCACGGTGTTCGGCGGCTCTCTGTCGAGCGCGCATGCGGAAAAGATCCTCAAGGTTCAGCGCCAGGCCATGAAGGTCGGCGCGCCGATCATCGGCCTGTTCGACGCTGGTGGCGCGCGCATCCAGGAGGGTGTGGCGGCGCTGGGCGGATACGCCGATATCTTCCTCGAAAACACCTTGGCCTCGGGCGTGATCCCGCAGATCAGTGTGATCATGGGCCCCTGCGCCGGCGGTGACGTCTATTCGCCTGCCATCACCGACTTCATCTTCATGGTGAAGGACACGTCCTACATGTACGTCACCGGCCCCGACGTGGTGAAGACCGTCACCCACGAGGATGTCAGCCACGAGGACCTGGGCGGCTACCGCGTCCACGCCATGAAGTCCGGCGTCGCCGACGGCGCGTTCGAGAATGATCTGGAGGCGCTGACCCAGGTCCGGCGCCTGGTCGACTTCCTGCCGCTCTCCAACCGCGAGAAGCCGCCGGTCCGCGAAAGCTATGACGAGCCCGGTCGTGAGGAACTTTCGCTCGACACCCTGGTGCCGGCCAACCCCAACAAACCCTACGACATGAAGGAACTGATCCTGAAGGTCGTCGACGAGGCCGACTTCTTCGAGATCAGCCCGGACTTCGCCAAGAACATCGTGGTCGGCTTTGCCCGCATCGACGGCCAGCCCGTGGGCATCGTCGCCAATCAGCCACAGGTACTGGCCGGTGTGCTGGATATCGACAGCAGCACCAAGGCGGCCCGGTTTGTGCGGTTCTGTGACTGTTTCGAGATCCCGATTATCACCTTCGTGGACGTGCCGGGCTTTATGCCGGGCACCAAGCAGGAGCAGGGCGGGCTGATCCGCCACGGCGCCAAGCTGCTGTTCGCGTTTGCCGAGGCCACCGTGCCCAAGATCACCGTCATCACCCGCAAGGCCTATGGCGGCGCCTATGACGTGATGAGTTCCAAGCATATCCGTGGCGACATCAACTACGCCTGGCCCAGCGCCGAGATCGCGGTGATGGGGGCCAAGGGGGCGGTGGAGATCATCTTCCGCTCTGAAATCGGCGACGCCGACGCCATTGCGGCGCGCACCGCCGAATACCAGGCCCAGTTCGCCAACCCGTTTGTGGCGGCCTCACGCGGCTATGTGGACGACGTGATCATGCCGCACTCGACGCGCCGGCGGATCTCCAATTCGCTGAAGCATCTCAAGGGCAAGACGCTCTCGAACCCCTGGAAGAAGCACGACAATATTCCGCTATGACGACCGAGCGCATCACGTCCGCAGGACGCCTCCTAAATGAGATCGCTCGCATCAAGGGGACGGTAAACGACTCGGGTCCATTGGCCTCCTGGATTCCGCAGGTTTTTGGCATCGACGAGCGCCATTGGTCGAAAGGCGTCGCAGCGTATGCCCGTCTCTGCGATCAGTTTGTCGAGGAAGCGGTCGCGCTTGGCGGCGCAAG
>JANNFM010000347.1:0-2636 GCA_031379795.1 Alphaproteobacteria bacterium | reverse complement strand
CGCGCAAATCTGAAGCGGGTGGTCTGGAATACGTCCGGGTGGATTCCGGACAAGGCGGGCGACCCCTTCAGCTACGGTGAGAATACCAAGGGCATCAACGCGCTTTGGCGTACCGGCGTGCCGGCCACGGTGTTCGGCTCGGTGTTGTTCATGGACAACTTGCTGACCAACTGGGCGTTCCCCTTCATCGTCAGCGAGGGTCGATACGTCTATCCGCATCATCCCGATCTCGAGTGCAGCTGGATCAGTCTGGACGATGTGGCCAAGTTCATGATCGCCGCAATTGATCGCCCCGATCTCGAAGGGGCCTGGATGAACATTGGCGGCCCCGAAATTCTGAAGCCGCAGACGGTGGCGAAACATCTGTCGGATGCCGTGGGCCGGCCCATCAAGTATGACCCCAGTACGCCGGCGGAATTCGGTCGGCACCTGGCCAACGCCTTTGATGACATGGGCGATGAGGAGCGTGCGACCCTCGCCCCCTCGATCGGCGCCTTTTACGAGTACAACAACAAGTCGCCGCTGAAGCCGTTCAGGGTGGATATGGGGCCGGTGCTGGAGCGGATTCCCATCGAGCTGGAAACCATGGCAACATGGGCCAAGCGCCAGGACTGGCGCCTCAGCAACAAGCCCCGACCGCCGGCGGGTTAGCGGCTCTCGCGAAATCGACGTCGAACCCGCCCTGCGAATTTCACACCCCTTCCTCCTCAATGGCGGTGTGAGCGTTGGGATGGTGTGAAGGCCAAGGCCGGCGCCAAACCAACGGTGAGAATCTGACGCTTGAGGCCCGCCAATGAGCGCCACAAGGGCTCGCGATGCGGCGTCATACACATGCCCGCAACAGACCTTCCGAAGTTCCGAGAAGGGGGAAAGCGGCCCAACGCACTTTCCCCATTGCTGCCTGCGGAGCGGCTGCTCCGGAATCCATCAGTTTGAGATTGATCTTCTCGCGCTCAGCTGGCCCCATCCTCGTCGAGGGGGGGAGTGATGCCAGCAGCCGATTTACCCACGATCTACGGCGCGTCGTACAGCGTCTACGTGCAAGCCCTGCGGCTGACGCTCTGGGCGAAGGGAGCGGCATACGAGTTGGTAGAGGTTGATGCTTGGACAGAGGGCAAGCAACCCGCTCACCTGGCTCGCCATCCCTTCGGTCGTATCCCGGCCTTCAGGCATGGCGGCGTGCACCTTTACGAGACAGCCCCTATTTGCCGGTATGTGGACGAGGCGTTCGAGGGACCAAGCTTGCAGCCGAGCACCCCATCGGGGCGCGCATCGATGGGCCAAGCGATCTCCATCATGGACAACTACGCCTATCGGACGCTGGTCTGGGGCTTGTACGTCGAGCAGGTTGAAGTTCCGCGCATGGGCCGAACACCCGACCCTCGCCGGCTTGACGCCTCTCGTCGCGAAGCCCCGGTCTGTCTGGCAGCACTCGACGCCATCGCGCCCGAGGCGAAATGGCTCAGCGGCGACATGCTGTCCCTGGCGGACCTGCACGCCGCGCCGATGTTCCAGCTCTTCGCCGAGGCTCCCCAACACAACGAACTGATGTCAGGGCATCCGCGGTTGGTCGCGTGGTCAGAACGCATCAAAGCGGCTACGCTGAGCGCTGGCATCCTCAAGAGTTAGCCCGCTGACGCAAAGGGCCCTCGCGGTCGAGAACAACTGCATGGTTGGGGGCATGCCAGATGGCGGGTTAAGTGGCCCCTCAGGAGCAGGATCACTATATCATCGACGGATACCCAGCTCGAACAACCGGCGGATCCGACCCCCGGTAATCCTTTGGTCTACTGGGGTCACAGGTAACGCGATGGCTGAATTCATAGTCCGCAGAGCACGACTGGATGAAGCAGAAGCTCTGTCCGAACTATCGATCCGCGCCAAAGCATCGTGGGGCTACGATGACGAGTTCATGGCTCGATGCCGTGACGAGCTAACCATCACCCCCGAAAAGATGGGTGCCTGGGTGATCTGGGTCGCCGAGTGCGGCGGCGACGTCGTTGGGCTGGCTGCTCTAGCGGCCGGTCGCACTGACGCCGAACTCGAAGAGTTCATGGTGGACCCGGGCTTCCAAGGTCGCGGCGTGGGGGCCAGGCTGATGGACGTGGTCTTGGACGAGTGTCGCTCACGTGGCTTCAAGAGCATCGGCCTCGACGCCGACCCGCACGCCGAGCCGATCTACCTCAAGTTCGGCTTCTCAACTGTGGGCCAGTCGCAGTCTGGGTCCATCCCGGGTCGTGTGCTTCCGCGCATGGTGCGATCGATCTGATCGGCGGTGTAGGTCAGCAACGGGTCGAACCCGTTCATCGGCGTCATGCCCAAAACCGGACAGGCGCCACCGGCCCACAAACGAGCGGCACGCTCGTCACGGATGGGCGCCAGGCGTCAGTTTCTATCCACGAGGTGATTTGCGGCACCTCATCGGCCCTGTCCTGCCTCCATCGAGAAGGAGGGTTGCTTGTGCCTGCACAGGATCTTCCCAAGGGCAGATGTCCCGAGGCCGGTTCAACCAGCCTCGGGCGTCCGGGTCAGGCCGCCGGGACCCACCCGGCGTGGAAGCCGAAGGGAACCCGGTGCGGGATGCGGATCTTGGCCACCGGCGCGCCCTCAAAGTTCTTGGCGTCGATGATCAGGCA
>JANNFM010000321.1:0-5622 GCA_031379795.1 Alphaproteobacteria bacterium | reverse complement strand
CAGACCGACCTGGACGCCAAGACCGCCTTCGGGGTGCGCGACTGGCGTCGCGAAGCCTGTGCGGCGCAATGGGCTTTGCCCGACGCCAAGGTCGACCTCGGCCTCCCCGCCCTGGCTCCCGCCGCCGCGTTCGCCGCCGGCGCAAGGTCGCTACTGATTGGCGTCGCCCCGGTCGGCGGCCAGATCAACACCCGGTGGATTCCCGCGCTCGTGGAGGCCCTAGAAGCGGGGCTCGACATCGTCAGCGGCATGCATACGCGGTTGGAGTCGGTGGCCGAAGTCGCGGAGGCCGCACGCCGGACCGGTCGTACGCTTCACAACGTCCGCCATAGCGACACCGGTTTTCCGGTCGGGACCGGGCAAAAGCGCCCGGGCAAGCGCCTGCTGTCTGTCGGCACCGACTGTGCGCTGGGCAAGAAATACACGACGCTCGCGTTGGCCCGGGCGTTCCAGACCGCCGGCCACAAGGCCACATTCCGCGCCACCGGCCAGACCGGGATCATGATCAGCGGTGCCGGCGTGGCCATCGATGCCGTGGTGGCTGACTTCCTGGCCGGGGCCGCCGAGACCCTGTCGCCCGCCAATGATCCTGATCACTGGGACGTCATCGAAGGGCAGGGCTCCCTGGTGCATCCGGGCTATGCCAGCGTGTCGCTGGGCCTGCTTCATGGCTCACAGCCGGACGCCCTGGTGCTGTGCCACGACCCGTTCCGCACCGAGATCGCCGAATTTCCCGGGTTCCTGATCCCGCCGCTGGCCACGGTCATTGATCTGAACCTGCAGATGGCGCGGCGTACCAATCCGGCAGCAAAATGCGTGGCCATCGCGCTCAACACGTCATCGGTCAGCGTCGAGGCTGGTGCCGCGATCCTGCGCGATCACGAACAGGCCGAGGGCCTGCCCTGCTTTGATCCGATGCGGTCTGATCTGGGTCCCATCGTCGCCGGCATCGTCGCGGCATGCTGAGGCTGGACTTGTCGCGGGTCAGCTGGCCCATGCGGACGCCCTTCAGGATTTCGCGCATCACCGAGACGCAGACCGATTGCATCCACGTGATCCTTACCGATGCGGCGGGCCGTCGGGGACGCGGCGAGGCCATCGGCGTGGACTATGCGGGCGAGACCCAGGACACGATGATCGCCCAGCTGGAAGCTGTTCGCGGTCGAATCGAGACGGGGGTCTCCTTGGCCGAGGCGCAACATCTGCTGCCATCCGGCGGTGCCCGTAATGCGCTCGACTGCGCGCTTTGGGACCTGCAGGCCAAGCAGACCGGCCTTGCAACGTGGATGGCGATGGGGCTCGGACGCTGCCAGCCGGTCGACACGGCTTACACATGCGGCATCATGGACGAGGCGGCCTTGCGACGGATGGCGCGCGACCACGCCGAGCACGCCTGGATCAAGGTCAAGACCGACCGGGATCATGGCCTCGATCCCGTGCGGATCATCCATGAGGAACTGCCGCGCGCGCGTCTGATCGTCGACCCTAACGAGTCCTGGGGTGAGGTGGAGCTGCGTCGGTTTGCCGGGTCTCTGGAAGGCCTGAACGTCGCCCTGCTGGAGCAGCCGGTCTCCGCGACCGATGACGAGATCTTGCGTGGGTTGGCCCTACCTGTCCCGGTGGCGGCCGACGAGGCCTTCAACGATCTGGCGACCCTGTCGGCGCTGGCGGGAAAGTATCAGGTGCTCAACATCAAGCTCGACAAGACCGGCGGTCTGACCGAAGCCCTGAATTGCGCGCGCGCGGGTCTTGGTCACGGCTATCAGCTGATGATCGGCTGCATGGCCGGAAGTTCGTTGTCGATGGCCCCGGCCGTTCTGGTCGCGCAGATCTGCAATTTCGTCGATCTGGATGGCCCGCTGCTGCAGGCCGGGGATGTCGAGGACCCGATCATCTACGAGCGTGGCAGGATCGGTGTGCCGACCGCCGCCCTCTGGGGTTGAATTCTGCTCGCTGAAGTGAGGCTGAAACGTTGCTGGTTCGAAGTCTACTGGTTACGGCGATCACGCTTGCGACGCCGGTCTTGGCTGCGACCAGAGTGGCGTCGTTCTTAGCGGCCCGCTGCCCAGCGTTTTGACCTCGACAAGCCTGGGGGCAAAACTGGGTCCCCTTGGAGCGGACGGGCTGACGCGCCGGTTGTCGGCCTCTCGCCACGGCGGCGTTTCCGATTTACGGAAGCGGCATGCGCATTCTCCTTTTCGCCCTGCTGGGGCTGGTGTCGCTGTTCGCGACGGTTGCTTTTGCGGCCGACCTGATCAGCCGGGTCCACAAGCCGCGCGGCGCCATGATCGATGTGGGCGGCCGCCACCTGCGGCTGGTTTGCGAAGGACCAAGGTCCGACAGGCCCGTGATCTGGATGGAGGCCGGCGCGTTCAGTGGCGCCGCCGATTTCGCGGCCCTGCAGCAGAAACTGAGCGCCAGAGGCCTGCGGTCCTGCGCCTATGACCGCGCGGGGATGGGCTACTCGGATCCGGGGCCGGCGCCCCGCGACGGCGACGCCATCGTCAAGGATCTGAGCGTGCTGATCGCCGCCTCGGGGGAGCGGGGGCCGTTCATCCTGATGGGGCACTCGATGGCGGGGCTCTATCTGCGGCAGTTCGCGGTACAGAACCCGGAGAAGGTTGCAGGCCTCGTGCTGCTGGATGCGGTGACGCCCGAGATGATCGGCCTGCCGGGTGCCCAGGTGTTCGTGGACCGGATGACGAGCCTGGCGCGGCTCGGATCCATCGCCGGCAGCCTGGGTTTGACCAAGCCGTTCTACCTGATGGGCGACAGGGTGGGCCTGCCGCCGGAGGGCCGGGCCGAGAAGCGGCGGGGGTTCGTCAACGGCCGCCAGAGCCGCACGGCCTTCGCAGAGGTGCAGAACTGGCAGGCGGCCGGTGAGCAGGCGTTGATGGCCGGGACGTTTTCGCCGGACTGGCCGATCGCGGTGATCACGGCGGGGCCGCCGTCGCCGCAGATGGATGTCTGGAACGAGGTGCGTCATGCGCCCGCGCGCGAGTCACGCGCAGGCTTCATCGACAACGTGGACGCCGCCAGCCACACCACCCTGCTGGGCGTGACCTATGGCGACCGGGTGGTGACGGCGGTGGAGAAGGTGCTGGCGGCGTTGACGGTTCGGGCATCCGATCCTCCGCGGTAGCTCGTGACATATGCCGTGGCCTATGCTATATACTGGCCATGACCGCACACCGCCACGTCAAGCTGTTCAAAAACGGTCGAAACCAGGCCGTCCGGATTCCGCGCGAATTTGAGCTGCCTGGCGAGGACGCCATCATGCATCGCGATGGCGACAGGCTGATCATCGAGCCGCCACCCCGTTCACTACTGGCCGTGCTGGCAACCCTTTCGCCGCTGGAAGACGACTTCGCCGATATCGATGATCCAGTCCCGGGTCCTGTCACGTTCTGATGATCTACATGCTGGACACCAATATCGTCTCCGATCTGGTGCGCAATCCGCAGGGACGTGTTGCAAGTCGGATCGCTGAGATAGGTGAGGCAGCTGTTTGCGTCAGCGTCATCGTGGCGGCGGAACTCCGGTTTGGCGCAGCAAAACGAGGGTCGGAGCGGTTGGTTGTCCAGCTAGAGGCCGTGCTGGGCGCGCTAAGGATCCTGCCACTCGAGCCTCCGGCAGATCTCGCCTACGGACAACTTCGCACCGAACTCGAGCGCCTGGGAACCCCGATCGGCGGCAATGACATGCTGATTGCGGCTCACGCTCTGGCCAATGGATTTACACTCGTTACCGACAACACCGGCGAGTTCGAACGGGTCCCCGGCCTGACGGTGCTCAACTGGCTGCGTTGACGCCTACATCCGCTCCGGAACGCTGATCCCCAGGAGGTCCAGCGCCAGTTCGAGTTGGCGCAGGGTGGTGGCGGCCAGGGTCAGGCGCGATGACCGCAGGGCGGGTTCAGCCGACAGCATTGGACACGCCGCGTAGAACTTCGAGAAGGCCTGGCTCAGGCGATAGGCGTGTTCGGCCAACGTGTGCGGGGCTTTCTTGTCGTAAGCTTCGCCCAGCGCGGATTCGAAGGCGTCCAGGGTCAGGACCAGGTCGCGCTCGGCCGGTTCGGAGACGGTGACCGGGCCCTGCGCAAAACCTTCCGCCGCGGCGCGACGCAGCAAGCTTTTCACGCGGACAGCCTGATAGAGCAGGTAGGGGCCGGTCTTGCCCTCGAAGCTGGTGAAACGGTCCAGGTCGAAGACGTAGGAGGTGCCGCGGAAGTTCTGGAGGTCAGCGAACTTTAGCGCAGCGACCGCGACCTTGCCGGCGATGTCCTCGAATTCGGCGGGGTCCATGTTCTCGCCGAGGCCGGCTTCGGTCAGCCGCTCGCGCGCCTTCGACCGGGTCATCTCGATAAGGTCGTTGAGCTTCAGGACCCCGCCCTCGCGGGTCTTGAAGGGCTTGCCGTCGGTTCCGTTCATCGTGCCGAAGCCGATGTGCTCCAGCTGGCCTTCGTGGGCATAGCGGGCCTGATAAGCGGCGCGGAAGACGATCTCGAAGTGGTCGGCCTGGCGCTGGTCGACGCAGTAGATCACCAGATGCGGATCGAACACCCGCTTGCGGTCCAGGATGGTGGCGAGATCCGTGGTGCCGTACATGGCTGTGCCTTCGGACGAGACCACCAGCAGGGGCGGCAACTCGCGCTTGGCGCCTTGCTGGACGACGCGGATGATGCGGGCGCCCTGATCGTCAACCAGCAGGCCCTTGGCGTCCAGTTCGGCGACCATGGGCACGATCAGGTGCTCGACGGCGCTCTCGCCCTTCCACCAGTCGAAGTCGATGCCGAGGGCGTGGAAGTCGCGCTCCAGCGCCACCTGCGTCACGGCCCGAAACCGTTCCCACAGCGCGTAGTAGCCGGGCTGCTTGGACTGCAGGCCCATGGTGATCTTGCGCGCGCGGTCGCGGTAGTCGGTGTCGGCCTTGCCCCTGGCGGCGGCTTCAGGATAGAGGCGGTCGAGGTCTGTCAGGGTGACAGCATCCAGCGCCGCCAGATCGGTGGGCGAGACGCCTGTCGCGTTGGCGGCCTCCACCAGCATCCGAATGGCCGGAACCTCGTCCATCACGGCCCCGATCAGCAGGCCCATCTGATAGCCCCAGTCGCCGAAGTGGGCGTCGCCGATCACCTCGTCGCCCCGGAAACGATAGAGCCGCTTGATGCTCTCCCCGATGATCGAGGCGCGCAGGTGGCCCACGTGCATCGGCTTGGCCACATTGGGACCGCCGTAGTCGACCAGCACCCGGCGGGGCTGGGCCACCGTTTCGGCGCCCAGGCGCGGGTCGGCGGCGATGGCGTCGGCGCGGATCGACAACGTGGCGTCGGCGACCTTCAGGTTGATGAAGCCGGGCCCCGCGATCTCGATAGACGCCAGACGTGGATCACCCGCCAGCTGCTCTGCGACAGCGGAGGCGATCTCGCGCGGGTTCTTGCCCAGCCGCTTGGCCGCAGCCAGCGCGCCGTTCGACTGGAAATCAGCGAGGTCGGGGCGATCCGACGGCGTCACGCGGCCCAGTTCGGGAGGCGCGCCAAGGGTGGCGAAGGCGGCTTCCACCGCCTCGCCCAGCGCCCGTTTCAGGTCGGTCATGGGTTGGGTGTGTTGCTCGCCTGGCCGACGT
>JANNFM010000318.1:0-4036 GCA_031379795.1 Alphaproteobacteria bacterium | reverse complement strand
GATGCGACGCGCAGGCGTCAGCCTGAGCCGCGCCAGGGTGGGGCGGCCATGGCGGTGAGGACGGCGTCGAGGGGTGGTGGGCCTTGTGGGCCGGGATCGTCGCCGGGCCAGGCCTTGCAACGGCGCTGGCGCTTGGGCCGGGCGGCGGCGTGGCTTCTGACCCACCAGTCGGAGATCCGGGCCAGACCGTCGCGGTGCTTGCGCTGGGGGTCGAGGGTCTCGGCCTGTTCGTCCAGCAGGTCGTTGAGGTCCTTGATGTGGATGTCGAGAGAGGTGTCCGAACACTCGTAGTCGGCTTCGCTCTCGTGGTCGGTTTCGACGTAGGGGGTGGGCGTGCGTGCAGAACGCTCGCTCCGTGACGGCGCATCTTCAACAGCCTCAACCGGCTCAGCGGCGAAATGTTCAAGCTCACGGGCGTCACGCGCCATGTCGCGGTGCAGTCGGGCTTCCATGGCGACGGTCAGCCGCAGACCCCGGGCGAGACGGTCAAACACCAGGGCGGCTTGATCCTTCTCTTCCGGCAGCTCAGCCTTCAGCACGCGATGGAAGGCCCCGTCCACGACGGTGGCCATGTGGCCACAAAGCACTTCCAGCACATTGCTGTGGCGTTCGGATCTCTCGGCGAACGTTTGCATGACATCGAATAGAACACAGAGTGAACATACCGCCAAAATTTATCTGATCTATTTTCGCGCTGGCGCAGCGATCCGTGGGACCCAGGCGGCATTGCAGTTGAATCGACGCCGAAAGAGATTGGCATGAACCCACCGAAGGGACGCGAACAGGGTCAGGCGTCGGGAGGTTTTTTGATTGCCGCGCGTCAGCGGCGGGGGTGATTCCAACGGCGTTTTGCGTTCTGAAAAGCGTGCATGTCCCGCTTTCCGAACTCTCAACCGAGCGCCGGCGGATTTCAAGAGCACCGGTGTGAGGCACCGCCGCCAACCACCCCGCATCCTTGCGCCGCGACACCCCGCCTGTTACCTCGGCGCCTTCGTTCGGGAGAGGCCATGGACACCGCCACCCATATGCTGCGGACCGGACAGCGCGGGACGCTGTTCCAGTTGCAGATGGCGGGCCGCGATCTGCGCAACTCGTTCGGGCGCATGGGGCTGGCCTGGTCACTGGCCTGGCATGATGTCAGCTCGCGCTACCGCGGATCGATCCTGGGCCCGTTCTGGATCACCCTGTCGATGGGGTTGATGACGCTGGGGATCGGGTTTCTCTACGCCAATCTGTTCGCCATCGAGCTGCACATCTTCCTGCCCTATGTGGCGCTGGGGATTGTGTTCTTTGCGGTGATGACCGGCACGATCAATGAGGGCTGTGAGACGTTCGTCCAGGCAGCGGGCATCCTGTCGCAGACCAGCCTGCCGATGTTCACCTTTGTCTGGCGCACGGTGTTCCGCAACCTGATCAACCTGGGCCACCATCTGGTGATCGTGGTCGCGGTGCTGATCTTCTACGGCTACTGGCGCACGGCCGATGTGCCGCTGGCACTGCTTGGGCTGGTGCTGATGGTGCTGAACGCCGGGTGGCTGTCGATGCTGGTGGGGATCGCCTCGGCGCGGTTCCGCGACATTCCGCAGATCGTGATGTCGGTGATGCAGTTCGCCCTGTTCATGAGCCCGGTGTTCTGGAAGCCGGGCCGACTGAAGGACTATCAGGCGTTTCTGGACCTCAACCCGTTCTATCACCTGCTGGAAGCGGTACGGGCACCCTTGCTGGGTGCGCCGGTTCAGCTGGGCAGCTACCTGTTCCTGATAGGCATGGCCGTCGTGGGCTGGCTGGCCACCTTCCTCATCTTCGCCCGCACGCGGCGCCGGATCGTCCACTACCTATGAAGCCCGCGCCCGTCTCCATCACCTGCACCGACTTGACGCTCAGATTTCCGGTCTATGGCGTCGACGCCAAGTCGCTGAAAAAGGCGTTGGCCCGCGTGGCCGTGGGCGGACGGCTGGGCAGGCACTCCGGCGTCACCGATGTCACCGCCCTGCAGAGCGTTAGCCTGAAACTGGAAGCCGGGGACCGTCTGGGGCTGATCGGCCACAACGGCTCTGGCAAGACCACCCTGCTGCGTGCGCTGTCCGGGGCCTACGAACCCGACGAAGGCTCCATCGAGATCCAGGGCCGGATTGCGGCGCTGCTGGACCTTGGACTGGGGATCGATCCGTCGGCGACCGGCTACGAGAACATCCGGCTGCGGGGGCGGATCGCCGGGCTGACCGCGAAAGAGATTGACGCGCGGATGGACGAGATCGCCGCGTTCACGGGCCTGGGTCCGTTCCTGGCCATGCCGGTGAAGACCTATTCCGCGGGCATGCAGGGCCGCCTGGCGTTTGCCGCCGCCACCGCCGTTGAGGCCGATGTGCTGCTGATGGACGAGTGGATCGCCGTGGGCGACGCGGACTTTCAGAAGCTGGCGCACAAACGACTGCTGAAACTGGTGGAGCGGGCGGGCATCCTGATGCTGGCGACGCATGAGGCCCCGTTGCTGAAGCTCTATTGCAACAAGGTGATGCGGCTGGACGGCGGTGTCGCGTCGGAGGTGATGGACATCCGCAAGCTGGATGAACTTCTGGCAGGGTGAGGTTGGGGTCCCCTTCCTGTCTGATCGTCATGGCCCGACTTGTTCGGGCCACCCATGATCACCGTGGCGAAGATTTGATCGCGGCGGCACCGCAGCAATCCTGTGAAGCCGACGGCGATCATGGGTCGCCCGGATAAACCGGGCGATGACGAGCAAATATGGCGGGAGGGGGTGATCGTGTTTATCGCTCCTCCTCCGGCGGCTTCACATGCCGGAACTGGTTCAGCAGCAGCAGGTCGTAGACCACCTTCAGACCGCCGCCGATCAAGAGCGGCCAGGGGAACACCGAGGCGGTGAACAGAGCGCCGGCCAGCGCGGGACTGAGCGCTGCGGCCAGGCTGCGGGGCACGTTGGTGATCCCCGCCGCTGCGGCCCGCTCCGGCGGGGTGACCACAGCCATGACGTAGGAGGTGCGGGCCGGCACATCCATGCTGGACAGCGCCGAGCGCACCACCAGCAGACCCAGCGCGATGGGCAGGTTGGGCGCAAACGCCGCTGCCACCACACACAGATTGGCCGGAATGTGGGTGAACACCATCGTATTGATCAGGCCGAAGCGCCTGGCCACCCGCCCGGCGGCGAACTGCGATGCTGCGGTCAAGAGGCCGGTCCAGAAGAAAAACGACCCCGCCGTCGCCAGCGTCATGTCGAACCGGTTGAACAGCCACAGCGCCAGCAGCGACTGCACCAGAAACCCGCCGCCGAACGAATCCAGGCTGAACAGCGCCGCCAGCTGGAACACCCGCTTGCGCGACGGTCCCAGACCTGTGCGCAGCTCTGCCGCCCCGGCTGCCTCTTCGGGAAGCCGGCGATAGAGCAGGAAGGCGGCGATCCCGATCAGACCGTAAAGCGCAAACGCCGCCTCGAGCAGATCGCTGCGGGGCCGGGCCAACAGGTGCGCCAGCGGATCGATCAGGCCCACCGACAGCGCGCCCAACGCCACGCCCACCGCCCCCACCACATTGTAGGTCGCAAACCGGGTCGTGCGGTCCGCATCGGGCCCGGCATTGGCCATCATCGCCTGCTCCAGCGGCACGAAGACGCTGACGTCACCACTTGAGGGATTGAGCGTGCCGACAAAGGCCACGATCACCAGCGGCCAGAAGCTGTGCGCCTGGGAAAATGCGAGACCGGTGGTCAGCATCAGCAGGCAGCTCAGCATCAGCAGCCCCCGCGCGCTGACCCGATGGCCGGCCAAGCCGACACCCAGGGTCAACACCGCCGAACCCAGCATCGCCGCCGTCGCCACCAGCCCCACCTGAAAGGCGCTGAGGCCCAGACTGGTCAGATAGACCGGAAGCAACAGGGCGGTGAACCCGTCGCCATAACCGCGGATTGCCTTGGTGGTCAGGAGCAATCGGGCATTGCGGCGAGGGTCCATGCCGGACCCTGGAGTTTCGTGCGGTAAATCGGACCTGCCCAGCGCCGCGGGATGACGGCGCTGGGCAG
>JANNFM010000252.1:0-1995 GCA_031379795.1 Alphaproteobacteria bacterium | reverse complement strand
CGTGATCCGCTTCATGTGCGGGCACAGATTGCAGGGGCCGATGAACTGAGTTTCCGGCGAGTCGGCGGCCACATTGCTGGCCATCGAGCATTCGGTGATCATCACCACCCGCTTGGGCCGCCGCTGGGCCACATAGTCGGTCATGGCGGCGGTCGAACCGGTGAAGTCGGAGACCGCGATGACTTCCTCCGGGCATTCCGGGTGCGCCAGCACCTCGGCGTCCGGATAGGCCGCCTTGATCTCCAGGATGTCGGCGGCGGTGAAGCGCTCATGCACCTCGCAGCGGCCCTGCCAGGCGATGATCTTGATGTCGGTCTGGCGTGCAACGTTGCGGGCCAGGAATTCGTCCGGGATCAGGATCACCCGGTCGACGCCCCACAGACGCGCAGCCTCTTCCACCACCTGGACGGCGTTGGCGCTGGTGCAGCAGATGTCGGTCTCGGCCTTCACGTCGGCCGTGGTGTTCACGTAGGTCACGACCGGCAGGCCGGGATAGCGCTGCTTGATCAGGCGCACGTCGGCGCCGGTGATCGAGCTGGCCAGCGAGCATCCGGCGCGCAGGTCGGGAATCAGGACCCGCTTGTCGGGTGACAGGATCTTCGAGGTCTCGGCCATGAAGTGGACGCCGGCCTGGATGATCACGGCGGCGTCGGAACGCGCGGCTTCCTTGGCCAGACCCAGGCTGTCACCGACATAGTCGCTGACCCCGTGGAAGATCTCGGGCGTCATGTAGTTGTGCGCCAGGATCACGGCGTTCTTCGCCCGCTTCAGGCGGTTGATCTCGGCGATCAGGGGCGCTTGCTGACGCCATTCCATGGGCGTGACGTGATGCTTGACCCGCTCCCACAGCGGCGCGGTCGTCGCCTCGACTTCCGGGGTGAACGCGAACTGGAACCCATCAGCGGCCATGGAACCCTCCTTATGCTCAAAGTGAGCATTACTGGGGCGGAAAAAAACACGTCAGGGTGATGGCCCAGGCGTGCCCCGGTTATGCTCGATGTGAGCAAAACCCGGTGAAACACATATAGCGCCGGTATTGCGCGACGCAAGCGGCATTTTTTAGATGGGTGGGGTGCAAGGGTTGGCCACGGAAAACACGGAAGGCACGGAAAGGGGCCGGGGAAGCCTGGGCCGCTCCGGTACCGCCGACAGACGTCATCAATATCCACGGGCGGGCATCATTACCCCCTGCGTGTCATCCCGGTTTCGCCGCAGGCGAAGACCGGGACCCATAAACGCCAGGGTTTCCGGATAGCGCCGCAGCGGCGCCGCAGTGCTTGCAGCCACACGCGGAGCTTATGGGTCCCGGTCTTTGGCTCCGCCAAAACCGGGATGACACCGTGGTGGTGGTTGTTGTGGCCGCGTCAGGGTCTGTACCGTCGTCGACCCGGCCAGCCGGGCCCGCAGGCCGACGGTGGGTTTCGCCGTGGAGGGCGCCGGTGTGGCGCTAATCTGGGCCAGCAGGTCGTTGAGGCTGAGCAACGCGCCAGGGGGCGGTCCGGGCAGCTTCGCTGCGTCGGCGGCGATGCCCTGAAGGGTCTTGAGGAACAGCGGAACGCTGGCCCGCTCGACCTCGCGGTCGCGGTCACGCTCGACCGGAAGGCGGGCCGTCTGGCTGTCCCGTTCGGACGGGTCAGCACGCTCGTGCAGGACTTCCCGCTCTGGCGGCGGTCGCAGCGCAGGCTGGTCGCGTTTCAGCCGCAACTCCAGACCTATCGCGACGCGCACCGAGAAGAAGCAGCGGTCAAAGAGATTGTAGAATTCCAGCCGCTGCGCATGGGCTTCAGCCCGCTCGGCCTCAGCCCCGAACGCCATACCCAGGCGATACGCGCACTCGGTCATCGCGAAGAGCATCTGGCTGGAGGGGGCGGCGTCAGTCATTGAGAACAAATATAGAACATTGGAGGGTGACCGTCAAGGCCGAATTCGGGCGTCCCAGAGCCGAGGGAATTACGGTGACATCGCGTAATTGAAGTAGGCCCATCCAGACCTGAG
>JANNFM010000244.1:0-8509 GCA_031379795.1 Alphaproteobacteria bacterium | reverse complement strand
CGGGGCATCAACACTATCGGCCGTCACTTCGCCGACTGCGGCCGCCGGCAAGCTCAAAAGCACCGCCTGTTCAATAAGTTCTGACCGGGTATGCCGCTTGGCGTGCGTTGCAATAGCGACCCAGGGATCGCCATCAAACTCTTGCCTGAGCCACGCCGGCATCAGGGCTCGGTCTTCCTCGCGGGCCAGATTCAAGACCATCCAGCCATCCGCGACCCGGAACAGGCGACACGCCCCGTTGGGGGAGCGCAGCCCCGGCGTCTTCAAGGCAAGTTGTCCTGAGCGATCAAGAATTCCCATGTCGGCAACATCAACGCGACGACCATGGCGCGCCGTCGCCGCCGCGAGTTCGACAACCTGCTGATCAAGGACTCGGGCGATCGGGCTCACGTTTCGACCGCATCCACCAGGCCCCAGGCCATGGCTTTAGCAAGGTCGACAGTGTCGCCTGAAATAGCCATGAAACAGGCCCGGTGCCGCCCGATCCGGCGCGAAATCGTGGCCGTACCCCCGGCGCCGGGAATCAGGCCCATGGCAATTTCAGGCAGCCGAAAGACCGCCCCCGGCCTGGCCGTGACGCGATTTGCGGCAGCCGGAATCTCGATCCCCGCGCCGACACACGCGCCGTGAACCTGCACCGTCAACCGGTCGCCAAGATCGCGTACCCGCTGGACCGGTGATCGCAGAATACGGATCAGATGCGCCTCACCCACATCGGAGGCCTGTCCGAACGTATCGAGATCGCCCCCGGCACTGAACGCCGGGCCCTCTCCGCTCAGGACAACGTTTGGGTGATCTGGATGTTCCCGGGCATAGGACAGCGCTTCGACCAGGTCATCGCGCATACGCGCGTCGAAGGCGTTACGGGCTGCCGGCCGATTGAGGCGAATGTGGATGCTGTCGTTTGATTGCGTGATCAGGACGCGCGGAGTGTCATCTCCTCGGATGCGCACTGGCGTCCCCGAGCGCCAGACTTTGAACCCTTTGGACGCCAGCAGCATTGAATAGGCCAGCGACTCCAGGTTCAGCGCACTTTCAAATGCCAGATCCAGGGTTATCCGGAAGACCTGAGCCGCCGCTGTGGCGGCCGCAGGCTGTGCCTCGATGCGGGCGCGCAGTGCGTCAATAACAGCGCTCATGCTATCGGGCGCAACGCCGACCCAGGGACGCGGTGCCTCGCAATCACAACTCAAAAGGATATCGAAGTCGTCCAGGGCGATGCAGGGGATCGGCCCCGACCTGTGCACGCCCAGCCGAACCGCGCCGACGCAAATTGGCGTCCGCCCGGCCCCTCCGTCCAGTTCAATGATCTCCAGACCCGCACCACCCAGTTCGATCAGGTCCATGATCAGATCCGGGGGTTCCCGCGTCACGTCAGGCCTCCGTCGGCGCAATCAGATCGCGGAGCCGGGCTTGCCAGCACCGCTCATTTCGACCCTTAGCTGCCGCCTAAGCAACTTTCCGGTCTCGTTATAGGGCAGCGCATCGCGAAACGCCCACACGTCCGGCGTCTTCGTCGAGCGCAGCCGCGACCTGACCCACGCGGCAAGGTCCTCGACCGTGGACGGGCCATCGTTGACCACGATAGCCGCCGCCACCCGCTCGCCCCACTCATCGTCCGGCAGGCCCAGCACGGCCACATCGGCGACATTGGGATGCAGACGCAGGACGTCCTCAATCTCGCCGGGAGAAATGTTTTCCCCACCGCGCACAATCACATCGTCAAGCCGACCTTCCACAAAGAGATAGCCGGCATCATCCATCCAGCCGCCGTCGTTCGTCGCGAACCAGCCGTCGTCCTGTACGACTTTCTTGTGGGTGTACTCGCCGGAGACCTGTTCGCCGCGGACATAGATTTCGCCTGACTGACCGGCCGACAAGACATCGCCACCCGGCCCTCGAATCTCCAGCTCCAGCGTCGGCAATGGTCGTCCAACCGAGCCAAGACGTCGGCGAACAGCTTCGTCCGCCGAGGAAATCGCCGCACGGTGATCGTCCGGCCCCAGGACAGCGACGGTACTGCTGGTCTCTGTAAGTCCGTAGGCATTTACGAAATCGACATGAGGCAGGTCACGCAACGCGCGCTCGATGACAGATTGCGGCATTCGTCCGCCGCCATAGGACAGTGCCTTCAGGTGCGGCAACCCCGCGCGGCGTGTCTCCAGAATATCCAGGATCCGGCCCAACATCGTTGGCACCACCATGGCGTGGGTAATACGTTCAGCTGTAGCTTCCTCGACCCAGGCTTCGGGTGTGAAAGCCTCCAGGTGCACGATACGCCGCCCGCCGTAGACACCCGTCAGAACCGCCGAAATGCCCGCAATATGATAAGGAGGAACGCTGACCAAGGCAGCTTCATCCTCGTCTGACCCGAGGAACTCCACCGTGGAAATCACATAGGACGTCAGGTTTGAGTGCCGCAGGATTGCAGCCTTCGGTTCCCCCGTGGTGCCGCTGGTGAACAACAGCACGCCAATATCCGGCTCCACCCAGGGCAACTCTACGTCGCTGGAGACCAGGCAAGTAGCATCAAAAGCGCTCCGCGACACCAGAACAACCCCCGGGCACCCGCCAAGACGTCCAAGCATGTCGTCGTCGACCACGGCCACCGAGGGCGCTGTCCTGGCCAGCAGCTTGACCAGATCCGCGTCAGACAGCCGATAGTTCAACGGGGCAAAAGGCTTGCCCAACAGACCGGAGGCGAAGATCACCACCGGCATCGTGGGGCCATTCAGGCCGATAAACACGACGGTCTCGCCGCCAAGAGCGTCGAGAGCAATCGCGCCAGCGCGCGCACGTCGTTGCAACTCTGCAAACGTCAAGCCATCGGCGCGCCGCCCTAGCGCCAGCCGGTCGGGGGCAGCGTCCGCCGCCATATCAAGCAGGAGCGTTGTGTGCATGGATTGATCTAGTCGGACGCGGGCAGCTTTTTGGCGTCCTTGGCCTCAAGCGGCTTTCCATCAATGGCCAGGGAGCCGGCGCCACCCTTGCTGCACAGGACCTCGAGCCCACTGCTCTCATCGGCAAATCGTTTACCCATCTGGCAACCCGCCGCATGCTCATCCGAGAGTTCTAACCCCGCTGGCTTGGCCTCGGCATGGGGCAACACGGGATGGCCCCCACATTCCAGTCCGACCGTGGTCTTCGGCGGGCGGACGACGACGATCTCGGTGTCGCAAACCGCGCTCTTCCAGCGCGAACCGGGTTTCAACTCCATGATTTCACTCCCCTGATGCAGCTCTACGACCGCCACTCTGAACATGAACAATCGCGCAGAATATGTCGCGACCGCAAGGTTCACAGACTCAGGTTCATAGCCTGCCGCACAAGCATGCCCAAAGGCGCATTTTGAAGCATCGCTCCAAATCAAGCCGTTCGCAGCAGCGGTGCTAGCTGAATTGACGGAGCAGCCCGTTGCCGACTGCCGCCAGTCGGTAAAGGCGATGGTACCACCCCTCGGTCTCGAACCGAGGACCTCTAGATCCACAATCTAGCGCTCTAACCAACTGAGCTAGGGCGGCACATCGCGAGACGGGTTCTAGTCGGGGCGCGAGGCGTGATCAAGCCCGAGATCGCGTGCAGACGATCCAAGGCAAACAACGGCAACGAGGCCACAATGACCAGAGTCCTCGCGGCAACGAGAAGGCCCCGGACGCTTTCGCATCCGGGGCCAGGTCTCATTCAATCAATCAGATAAGGCTACTGCATCATTCCTTCGGGAGGAGGAAACGGAGCGGAATTCGCACCGTACCGCCATCGACAGGCTGACCGTCCTTGGACTGCGGCCTCATCTTGAACAACTTGCTCATCCGCATCGCCGCGTCCCCGAAGCCCATATCCGCAGGGTCTTCGCTAATGATCGAGCACCTGTCGAGTGTACCGCGAGCATTGACGGAGCAATTGATGGTCGCACGTCCGTTCACTTCCAGTCGCTGTGCGCGTTCAGGAAAGAACTTGTTCACGTCATCGGATGACGGCTTACGCAACCAATCCGGGTTCGTGATCACCGACGGACGTGGCGGCTCGGGCGGAGGCGCTGCTGGCGGCCTGGGTTCCTCGATCCGACGTTCCACCGGCGGAAGCGGCAGAGGCGGAATTGAGGGCATGTCCGGCATCGCCACCGGCGGCCGTGGCTGCAGCTTTGGCGGCGGCGGCGGCGGCGTGTTCGGTGGTGGTGGTGGCGGCGGCGGCGGCGGCGGCGGGACGGGCTTGATCAGCGCCACATCCGTGATCTCGTCCGAGTACTCTTTGTACTTGGCCTCGAACCGCGACTTCCAGAGATAGACGCCGAGTGCGCCGTGAACCACAAGTGCCACGATTAACGCTGCGATCGTACCGGGACGTGCCTTGGGGCTCGGATCGTCGAACGGATTGCGCCGGGTCAGGGCCTCGTTGTGTGACGTGTCAGTCATGGGTCACCACCTACTTATCTTCACCGACGAGAGCCACACTGTAGAACCCGTTGTCCTGCAGTGCGTTCATCACGCCCATGAAGTCACCGTAGAGCACGTCCTTGTCCGCCCGGATAAAGATACGCTCATTGGCTGTGTTACGCTTTGACCCCAGTTGTTTGCGCAGGTCGTCGCCAAGGGTCGCCAGGTCGCTTCTGAAGTCCTGGATGAACAGGCCGCCGTTTGGCTGCAACGAGATGTAGACTGGCTTTGGAGGAGTCGTGCCCAGTGGCGCGACCGCGGGTGGGAGGTTGACCTTGACGGTCACACTCGCCAACGGCGCGGCCACCATGAAGATGATCAGCAGAACCAGCATCACATCCACAAAGGGCGTGACATTGATTTCGGCCATCGACTCTTCTTGGTTGCGCCCGCCCCCTCCGCTCGAGAGTTTGGCGGCCATCTGGCTTACGCTCCCTTGTCGAGCTGCCGCGAGATCGCGTTCATCAGTTCAGCGACAAAACCTTCCGAACGAGCCCCGTAGGTCGAGATTTTCGTCTGGAAGTAATTGTAGAAGATAACCGACGGGATGGCGGCGAACAGGCCCAGACCCGTCGCCAGCAGGGCCTCGGCGATGCCGGGGGCCACAACGGCGAGGTTGGTTGTGTTGGTGTTCGCGATCCCGATGAACGAGTTCATGATCCCGTAGACGGTACCAAACAGGCCGATGAACGGGCCGTTGGAACCGACCGAGGCCAGATACTGCATACCACCCGAGAGGCGACGGGCCAGAGCAGCCTGGACCGCGCTAACTGCGTGCGATGCTCGGTCCATCGTCGAGTCGCGATGCTCTCCGGTGATCGCAAGGCCAGCTTGCCGGCTGAGCTCGATTTCCTGGGCGGCCGCAGCAGCCATGTCGGCCAGCGGGTTGCCGTCATACTCTTCTGCGAGCGCAATCTTGCTCATGTCGGTCACCGACTTTGCGCTGCGGAAATTCTCCACAAAAGCGTCCGACACCCGGTTGAGGGCGCGGAACTCTAGAATTTTGGTCAGCAAAATCGCCCAGCTCAGGATCGAAGCCAGAACGAGGCCGATCATGATGACCTTAACGACCGGCTGGGAGTCGACGAACATCGTACCGACATTCAATTTGCCGGCGTTTTTCATGGTCGGCGGGTCAGCCGGGGCGTCTGCGGCCGGGGCTTCTGCGGCAGCCGC
Organism: Alphaproteobacteria bacterium; assembly: GCA_031379795.1. GTDB lineage: Bacteria > Pseudomonadota > Alphaproteobacteria > Caulobacterales > Caulobacteraceae > Phenylobacterium. The sequence goes on along the minus strand of JANNFM010000244.1, from coordinate 2,900 downwards.
AGCAGGCGCGGCGGCGGCCGGCGCGGCGGCAGCCGCATCTGGCGCAGCCGGGGCAGCGTTTTGCGCGAACGCAGGGGCGCTCAGGCTCAACGCAACAGCGCCGAGGAGAGCGGAAAGTGTGACCTTCAGTTTGTTGTCGAGCATCTGTCGCCAGTTCCTGGTTGATCTTGGTCGATTGGCCGAAGGGTTGTCGCGCGCATGCGTCTCGACCCGGGTTGAATTCTTCTCACCGGCAACGACCTGCGTGAACACGCCGGAACCGGTCTTTCGTTCGCCACGCCTGACCCTAACAGTATCGTCCGCCGGTGACCCGGGATCGACGCTTTTTGTCACGGCAGCCCTTGAACGCCCCGGAGGAAGTCCAAAGTCTTACCGCTTTGTTAGGAAGCAGCCTCGACCCTTTGGCAACCCAATACGGAGGCGTCAAGAGGTAGAAGTGTTGGTTTTCCATGACATGCGGGAGGCCAATATGCCGGATTGTGCACCGCACACGCCACAAGCGCCCCTTGCTAGGAGTTTGAGCAACCGCGACGCCGGGGTCACGTTGCAGTGCAGCATTTACCGCGAACCCAGATTGGTGGTGCGGGTATGCACGGCAAATTGACGCCAAGCCTGAATTCAGGCGTGTCCGTCGTATCCTGCGGCGACGACGACCGGCGGTGCATGGAGTGATACCAACGGAGGGAGGAGTGGTGCCTGGGGGCGGATTCGAACCACCGACACGCGGATTTTCAATCCGCTGCTCTACCAACTGAGCTACCCAGGCCTGGGCCCCGCCCTCGCGGGAGCCGCGTCTATAAGAGAGCCGCAGGGTGAAGTCCAGCGACGCGGAGGCGCTAAATATGCCCAGCTCATGCGTCGGGAAAATCCATCTCGGAAATCTCGTCATCTTCGACCGGGACCGCGTAACGGCCCGTCAGCCAGCGCTGCAGATCCAGGTCGGCACACCGGCGCGAACAGAACGGGCTGTAGGCGGCGATCATTGGGCGTTTGCAGATCGGACAACTCATGCCTGGCTCACGTCAATGTCTTCAGGGTGCCTGTGCGGGTCGGTGTTGACCGTGAAACGGTCGCCGAACCGCTCGGCCAGCTGTCGGATCAACGCCACAACAGTTTTGGTCAGTGCGGGCGCGCAGGTCGCCACCAGCCTCGATCCGGGTTGAGCCATCGCTTCATCTTCGAGGCGGCGGATCAGTCGTTGGGCAAGCGCGCGATCTGAGAGTCTGCCGTCGGGACCGCGGAGACGTTCCAGCACGGGGCGCGTCCGACGCGGAATTGCGAGTTCCATGGTTCCAAATCGACCAACCGGACCGATGGCGACACCTGGATTGTCGGCGGCGAACACAAGGCGGGCAGCTGCCAACAGCGCATTGCCATCGTGACCGCGACCGACAAGATCGATGACAACGAGACCGCCCAGACCCTTCAAACGCAACAGGCGCGCTGTCTCGCCCAGGGCGAGAAGATTTGCCTGACGTGAGACACGCTTGGCATCGGCGCCTTTGCGCTCGCCCAGATCAACATCCACAGCCGTCAGCGCCCGGGTTGGCTCGATCGCCAGCGTCCCGCCATCGGACAGGGGATAGACGGTCTGAAGGGCCTCTATCTCAGCTTCGTCCGCGGCAACCCTCGCGTCGGGTCCCTCAACCAGGCTGACATCGCGAACGAGGCCTTGAAGGGTCTCCGCGAGGCTTGGCGGGAGGCCCAAAAGACGGGGCGCACCCTCACCCGCTCCGATCAACCGTGCGACCGCCAGTTTTCCATCACGGGGTTCGCCGCGGATCTCAATTTCCAAAGAGGCGCCGCGGACCGGTTTGGACTCGGGTTTGAAAGGAAGAATAGCTTGCCGGCCATCGCCCAGATCCAGAAAGGCGGTGGAAATAGCCGGCTCGATGGCCGCGACCCGGACGACAAGTCTTGCACCCAGCGAAAGGTGTTGATCGTCGTCGTCACGATGGATCATCAGGCGTTCGGGGCGACCATCCAGCGTGACGACACCCCGAGTCTCGCCGACACAGCGATCAAGGTAAATCCGTCGAACGCTCACGATGGAATGAACCCCAGGCCCTCGAGCAGGCTGGCCGTTTCATACAGCGGCAAACCCACGACCCCTGAATATGACCCTTGGAGTGAGGTCACCATCGCGCCGGCACGTCCTTGCACCGCGTAGCCGCCAGCCTTGCCGACGCCCTCGCCCCAGCCAAGATAGGCTTCGACCTCGGTCTCATGAAGCCGCTTGAAATGCACGCGGCTCTCGACCAGCCGACTGCCGAGACGACCCTCAGGTGTCACGACAGCGATACCGGTAAGGACGCGATGGGCCCTGCCGGACAAAAGCGTCAGGCATTGACGGACCTGAGTTGCGTCAGCTGCTTTTGGCATGATCCGGCGTCCGACGGCGACGACGGTGTCTGCCGCCAGGACGAAACCCCCTGGTTGGCGCATCGCCACGGCGCGCGCCTTCGCTTCAGCAAGCCGTAGAGCCAAACGACGTGGGGTTTCGTCCCGCAGCGGAGTCTCATCCAGTTCAGCTGCGACCACCACGTCGGGAACGATCCCGATCTGTTTCAGGAGTTCCAGGCGTCGTGGACTGGCGGACGCGAGGACCAGGCGCATTTTGACAGACAACTCGGCGCCTCGGTTGCTCTAGGAAATTCGGAACATGATGCGACCCTTGGCAAGGTCATAGGGATTGATTTCGACGAGAACTCTATCGCTGGTCTTGATGGGCGGCAAAGCCCCATGCACGTTTTCGACAAGCACAGCTACAACGCTTCAGCGACCAAATCGCTGGGCGATCTTCGCGGCAAGACCATCGCGAACCTGACGATAGGCCTCCAGACGATGCTCTCTGGACCCCTCGGAAAGCGTGGGATCGTGGGTCGGCCAATACTCGATTT
>JANNFM010000203.1:0-4203 GCA_031379795.1 Alphaproteobacteria bacterium | reverse complement strand
CGATATGGGCGCCGTCGACGTCGGCGTCGGTCATGATGATGATGCGCTCATAGCGCAGGTCTTCTTCCTTGAACCTGGAACCGGGCTGGACGCCGAGCGCAAGCAGCAGGTCGGAGAGTTCCTTGTTGCCCCCGAACTTGTCGGCGGTGGCAGACGCCACGTTCAGGATCTTGCCGCGCAGGGGCAGGATCGCCTGGGTCTTGCGGTTGCGGGCCTGTTTGGCCGAGCCGCCGGCGCTGTCGCCCTCGACCAGGAACAGTTCGGTGCCGTCCATGGCCGAGCCTGAGCAGTCCGCCAGCTTGCCGGGCAGGCGCAACTTGCGGGTAGCCGAGGCGCGGGCGACTTCCTTGTCCTTGCGCCGTTTCAGCCGTTCCTCGGCGCGCTCGATGACAAACTCGAGGAGGGCGCTGGCGGACTTTGGCTGAGCAGTCAGCCAGTGGTCGAAGGGGTCGGCCAACGCCTTTTCCACGAGACGCTGGGCATCGGAGGATGAGAGGCGCTCCTTGGTCTGGCCCTGGAACTCCGGATTGGCCACGAAGACACTGACCAAGGCGCCGGCCTGGGCCAGCACATCGTCGGCGGTGATGATCAGGCCGCGCTTCTCGCCGGTGAGTTCGGCGTATTGTTTCAGGCCCCGGGTGAGGGCGGCGCGAAAGCCGCTTTCGTGAGTGCCGCCTTCCGGGGTGGGCACGGTGTTGCAGTAGGACTGCATGAAGCTGTCAGCCTCGCCGAAGCCGGCGGGGGTCCAGGCCACGGCCCACTCAACCTTGCCGGTTTCGCCGGGGCGCTCCCAACGGCCGGCGAAGGGTTCGGGGGTGACGGTCTCCAGATCCTTGATCCGCTCGCCCAGGAAGTCGGCCAGGCCGTTGGGGAAGCGGAAGGTGGCCTCGGCCGGTGTCTGGTCCTGAATACGTTCCGGCGCGCACTTCCAGCGGATCTCGACGCCGCCGAACAGATAGGCCTTGGACCGCGCCATCCGGTAGAGCCGGGCCGGACGGAACATCACCGCATCGCCAAAGATTACCGGGTCGGGCGAGAAGCGGATCTCGGAGCCCTTCTTGCGCGTGGGGCCGAGCTTTTCGATGCTGCCCAGCGGCTTGCCGCGGCTGAACGCCTGGCGCCACTCGAAGCCGTCTTTCCAGACGGTGACCTCGACGCGCTCGCTGAGGGCATTGACCACGGAAATGCCGACGCCATGCAGGCCCCCGGACGTCTCATAGGCCTTGCCGGAGAACTTCCCGCCCGAGTGCAGGACGGTCATGATCACTTCCAGCGCCGACTTGCCCGGGTGTTTCGGGTGCGGGTCCACAGGAATGCCCCGGCCGTCGTCCTTGACGGTCAGCGCGCCGTCGGCCTCCAGCGTCACCTCGATCAGCTTGGCGTGACCGGCGACGGCCTCGTCCATGGCGTTATCCAGCACCTCGGCGAACAGGTGGTGCAGCGCACGTTCGTCAGTGCCGCCGATATACATGCCCGGACGCTTGCGGACCGGCTCCAGGCCTTCCAGTACCTCGATATCCTTGGCCGAATAGCCGCCGCCCTTGGCGGGTGCGACATCCGGGCGCGGCTCGTGGCTCTGCGTCAGCGGTGCCGCCGGCGCAGGGTTGAGCGCGTCGTCAAACAGGTCGGGGATTGGGCGGGCAGGGGAACTGGGCATTGGACCGGACAAGGTGGTGCGATTCTGGTCTGCGCGGTATCAATCGGCAGCCGCCCGATGGCAATGCGGTGTGCGGCAATACTCCGCGTTTGGGCTAACCCTCTGCGAGGAACCGCCGGGCACGCGCATCCCTTCGAAGCACACCGCCGATTGCCGCGAAACCGACGATCAGCATCGCCCAGGTCGCCGGTTCCGGCACGCCCGCGACCGCCGGTGGGATCAGTGACCGGGTGTAGTCCGTGCCCGAGGTGGACCGGGCCGTCCAGTCGGTGAGCGCGACGCCGTTCAGGTCTGTCGCGCCCGTGATGCCGCCCCATAGCGACGTGCTGTTGGCGTCGCACACCTGGACGTTCGCATTGTCGTAGGGGGCGCGGGCCTGGCAGGTCAGGCTCGAAATGATCGCGAAGGCCTGGTTCGCGACAAAGGGAATCCTGAGACCCACGAGCCTCAGGACATCACCATCGTTGTCGCCAGTCAGCTCGAAGTCGCGGAAGCTCGGAAAAAGAAACGATGTGGTGTTTCCGTTTGCGTCCATCGCGAGCCGATAGGGGGTTTGCTGATTGCCGGTGCCCAGATCGCGAATCTGAAAAATGTATTCGAGGGCCGGACCCGCATCAAAAAAGTTCGACTGGTTTGTGAACGCGTGGAACTGGAATTCGACCGAGAGAAAGCCGCCCGGCGCGGCGGTGGAGATCGTGAGTTCGTCATCCCAATGCGAGCTCCCAACGGCGGAGGAAATGGCAAAGGGAAAGTTCAGGTCCGGCGAGGACGTCCGTGCGAACACCCGGTTGACGCCGAAGTCCGCGGTGGCTTCCGAGACAGACAGCGCGCCAAATCCGCCGGCCTCGGCGGATGCGTGCAGCGAGCCTGGTCGCGGCGCCCCCGGGAAGATGGACACGATCTGAAAGTCGCGGTCGGTAACGCCGGGGCCGCCTAGCGCATCGGGCGCACGCGCGTTCGCCCCGGCGACAAGGTGCGCGGCGGCGAAGGCGGGCGAACCGGCGGCGATGGCCGCCATCGCACTCGCAGCGATCAGAAACGCCCTTATGGTTTGTACGCTCATTGGACACCTACGCTTGCGACCGCCGGCACCGTTTCGGGACCGCACCAGGTTCGAAGATGCAAACTGGTCCACGCACAGCCCGGAAACCTGAGGGAGTCAGAAGGTTTTCATGAGGCCTTCGTGACATCACGGGCAAGTTCGGGAGCGGACGCTTCCCGATCAGGTCTCAGAGCGACTTTTGACATTGCCGCCTGCGCGGGGTCAGTATACCTGACGCTCAGGTTGGACCAATGCACGTTATCGGCGACTGGATATTCGACCCGCACTCGCGATACCTGTCCTCAGGTGCTGCAAAGCATCGCCTTTCGCCCAAGGCGGCGGGTGTTTTGCTGAGCCTTGTGCAGGAGCCTGGCCGTGTCTGGTCCCGAGACACGCTACTGGATGCTGTCTGGCCGGATCAGACCGTCGGCGAGGAAGTCCTGACCCAGGCGATCACCGAACTGCGCCGGGCGCTCGGGGACGACTTTCGACGTCCGAGATACCTCGAAACCATTCACAAGGCGGGGTACCGCCTGCTCCTGAAACCGCAGGGCGAGGAGAGCGTCGACGTCGTTCCGGCCAGCTGGGCCTCAGACCTTGAGGCCTATGGAGCCTACCTGGAGGCGCTGATACACCGCCAGGACGGCGGGCGCGCCGGGTTGGCGTTGGCCATTGAACTCTATGGCACGGCCCTCAGCATGAACCCGAGGCTTGCGGTCGCCCACGTCGGGCTGGCCGACGCGTTGCTCTATACGGATTATGTCATCCCGGTGGAAACCTCGCGGGTTCACGGCCATTGTCAGGCAGCCCTGCGCCTGGATGGCGGGCTGGCCGAAGCCTTGTCGGTCGACGCCCACGCGAGCGCCTATGTCGCTGACTTCGGTGTTGCCACAGACCTGATCCGTCGGGCGCTCGCGGTCGGATCGACCAGCGGCACGGTGTTCTACCAGGCGGCGCGAGTGTGTATGTCGGCCACGGCGTTCCGTCCGGCGGCGGCCATGCTGGAGCGCGCGGCGCGTCTGTCACCGGACGATTCTCATGCCCTGGTGTTGGCCGGCAAGATCAGGCTTATGCTGGGGGAGCCAGCGCAGTCTGCCCGAAACTATGCTTTGGCCCTTCCACGGCTGAACGCGCGTCTGGCCAATGTTCCGGACGACTTTCGGGCACGGGCAGGGCGGGCGCGGTGCCTGCACGCCCTGGGTCGCCACGACGAAGCTGCCGTGGACATGGACCTTGCCAGCGCACACCCCGAACCCATGCCCTATCACCTCGCCAATACCCTGGCCCAGAACGGGCGGCGGGAGGCGGCGCTGGACGCGCTCGAAGCGACTGTGGATCTGGGCTGGCGGGGTCCGTGGGCGCGCCCCTGGCTGGATCGCGACACGGACTTCGACACCCTGCGGGGCAGCCGCCGATTTGCCCGACTGGCGACTCAGGTCGGTGCCGGGGCCTGAGACAGGCTGCGGTTACTTCCGCGCCTCGGTATTACGGTGACATCGCGTAA
>JANNFM010000283.1:0-11125 GCA_031379795.1 Alphaproteobacteria bacterium | reverse complement strand
GGCGGTTCAGTCGTTCGATCAAACCGCCGAAATCCTGGCCTAGCGTGCGGCGAATGGCACCTGTGAGCGCTCCGCCGGATTGTCCCGACATAACCACGGTTGCGTTGACACGCTGTGCTGACCAGGCCTTCAGGCCACGCTTGTAAAGGCGAGGTTCCAGGCGCGCGCTGAGCGCGCCAGTCCAGCCATGTCGGACAAGGGCTTCGCCAACATAGTTGTCGATCGGTAGATCGTACCAATCACCACTACGACGGGTCTGCAGTACGGCGCGGATTTCCCAAGCCAGTGCAGCCTGGATGACTTCATCAGGCTCAACTTCGAGAACCCATTCTCCAGAGCAGGCATCGACGCCCGCCATCCGACGGTGGTTCTCAAGCGGAAATATTCCATCGATCACGATTGCACCGTGACGACGGGCGATGTCCTGTGAACCGTCTGTGCAACGGTCGGCGACCACAATGATCTCGTCACAGAACGTCAATCGACGCAGGCACTCCGCGAGTTGCGCCTCTTGATTGTTCACGCAAACCAAGGCTGAAAGCCTGACCACGGTCTACCCCCCGGGCTCCCGAGTCGGGAACCGTCAAGGGATAAGACGCCGCACAGGTGAATTGCCCCCCGGTGAAGCTTCACCATTTGTTTAGAAAGCTGCGGACAGGCGCAAGCCGATCGTGCGGGGGCGTTGTGGTGTCACCTGTCGAACCTGGCCGAAACTGAACGGGTTTCCGTAGGCAAAGGTGTCGCCCGTGTCGTTGAAGGGATTGTTGACGAAGACTGTCGCCTGCCAGCGCGATGTCGAGACTTCCGCTGATAGGCGCGTGCGAAGGTATCGGCCCATGGTCGGCGATTGGTCTGCATCAAAGCTCAGCGTCGATGATCCGACGTAGCTGGCCTCGCCGAGCAAGCGAAGGGTGAGGTTGTCGAGGAGCGGGCGCTGATAGACGGCGAGCATGCCACCGGAAACCTTCGGAACGCCTGGCAGCGCTCCCGCAACCTGTGTCGCAAAGTCAGCGTTAGCGTTCTTGATGGTCGAATTCGAGATCAGCCCGTTGACCTGCAGCGAGAGTCCGAAGGGCCATGCATAGCTGGCTTCCGCCTCCAGCCCCAGGATCCGCGCGTCTGCCACATTCGCGGTATAGGCGAGGCCAAAGGGTCGGTACTGATCCGTCTGGATGCGCGACCAGTCGTCATAGTAGGCGGCGGCGCGGACGTTCAGCCGGCTATCCAGCCTGCGGATCTTGGCTCCGATTTCGTAGTTGCGCAGGCGATCCGCGGCGAACGTGGTGCGACTGGGGCGAATGGCGAAGAAGCCGCCCGTGTTGAAACCACCTGGCCGGTAGCCCTCACTCAGCAGCGCATAGATCAAGTCGCCGGTCGCGAACTCCTTCTGCAGTGAAATCTTTGGGGAAAACCCTTGATAAGTACGTGCGCTGTCGAAGGACCTGGGGCCGAAGGGCTCGATGACATTCAACTCCGCGGTGGTGTGCACGCGGCTCTCAAACATGCGACCCCCGAGGGTGACGCCCCAGCCTTCCCCCAGCGCGTAAACGCCTTCTCCATAGAGCGCGTACTCAAGCCTGCGATCCTTGCGATCCTCTCTGTAGGCGGTCGTCACGACACGTCCCTCGGCAAGGATCCCCAGGGACGAAGGCGTGCGCTCGACTGTGCGCGCCGTGTAGACGCCCGCCAGCCAGTCCAGCGGCCCAGTGCCTGCGGATCGCAGCACGAGATCCTGGACAAACATGTCGGCGTTCGCGGCTTCGAAATAGGCGCCGACATCGCCGCTACGGGCACCGAAGTTACCAGCCAAAGTCGCCGAAGCGTCGAACTGGCTCGAAAAAACGTGATGCACGTAGCTGGTTGATGAGGCGAGGCTACCCCAGCTAAAGGCACCCTGAATCGTGGCTCCGGCATAGGTGAAGTCGTTGTTGTGAGACTCCCGGACGCTGTTCGTCCTGGTCGAAGCCGGGGTTACACCTGATGGTCTCGGACTCGAACTCAGCGTGGTCGTGACGTACTGCGTGTCATTGGAGTGGAGTTTTTGGGTCGCCGCGGCGACGTCCAGCCGCCAGTTGTCCGAAAGCTTCATACGCAACGCGGCGCGCCCGCCATTGCGCCGGGTCTGATCGACATTGGCGATGCGCAGGTTGATATTGTCCAGATAGCCGCCCTGGACATCTTCGTAGGCGACAATGCGGATCGCGATGCGGCCCGGCACGATCGGCACGCTGAGATATCCGTCGATCTCGTGGCTTTGATCGCCGCCCCTTGTCGTTGCAAGCGAGCCCGTGACCCCGCCGGTCATCCGTTCCAGGTCCGGCTTTCGGGTGACGATACGGTAGACCCCGGCCTGAGCACCAGACCCGTAGAGCGCGCCCTGCGGGCCGCGCAGGATCTCGATCCGGTCTACGTCCACCAGTCTCAGATCGGGATCAGGGGCGTTGTAGTTGATCGGCGCGTCGTCGAGATAGGTGCCGACCGTGGACCGCGTTCGGCCGGTGAACGCGCCGTCGGAGAGGCCTCGGATCAGAAGTTTGTCGCGGCCCGGCCCCAGGTTGGTGGTCAGAACTCCGGCCAGTTGCCCGACCGTGCGACCGATGTCTATCGCGCCTGTGGTGGCGATCTGTTGCCCGGAAATGGCGCTGACGCCCGCAGCGATCCGGTCCATGGCGACGGGACGTTTTGTCGCTGTAACGACCACTTCTGCGATCAACGCCGGAGGTCGCGGTTGATCGTTTGTCGGATCTTCGATGGCCACGATCGGCACCGCTGTGATGCGGACCGTGCGGGCGTCCACAATCCGGTAGCGGCAGGGCGCGCCCGTCAACAGTCGCGACAGGGCGTCATTCAACGTGAACTGGCCCATCAGTGACGTCCGCCCGCCGGACCCACAGTTCGATGTCCCCAGAATTGAGATGTTGGCCTGCAGACCAAGGTCGATCAGGGCATCAGCGTAGGAGCGGGTCGGGATGGCAACCCTTAGACGCGGCTCAGCCGCGTCAGCGCGCCCCGCCACACAGGCGAGGGCGACGCCGCCCAGCAGCGTTCGCAAAGGCAGGCTTCGCCTGTCTATGACCAAACGTCCTCATCAGCGAGCCGACGCGGGATCGCGTCGCAGGATCAGTCCTGCGTCGGAGCGTACCGCTCTTATGGGCGCCAGCAAAGCCAAGCGACGGATTACTGCATCCTGGTTGTCCAGTATCAGGACGCCAGACACTGGCGTGGCCCCCAAGGTGGGGTCCTCAATGCGGATCGGGATTTCCCACTGCTGGTTGAGATCGGCGACAACCTCGGCCAGGGATTGTTGGCGATAGACCAGACGGCCTGTGCGCCAGGCCAGAACCTCAGCGGGTTCTGCGGCCACGACCTGTGCCAGAGACCCGCCCTCACTATGGTCAAACCGCTGACCTGGGCGAAGCCTATAGGCTCTTCCGACGCCTCCCTCATGCGGCCTGACCTCAACGGAGCCGCGCGCTACCGTAACGGAGACCTTGCCGTTGCGCCGACGGACGTCAAACTGGGTGCCGACCACGCGCACCATCCGGTCGCCCGCAGCGACCGTAAACGGCCGGTCTGCATCATGGGTCACATCGAACACGGCCTGACCGTGGTCGAGGCTGACCGAGCGTTTGCTTCGGGTCAGGGTCACCGACAGGCTGGTGCCTGCGTTCAGATCAACCCTGGAGCCGTCCGCCAGGGTGACTGACCGCTGTTCGCCCTTGGCCGTCGCATATGTGGTGGTTGCAACAGGTGAGAAGACCTCTGGTGCAACGGCGAGGGCTACCATCGCCGCCGCAGCGATCCCGGTCCCGCCGACGAAGTATCGGCGGTCCATGACAGGGCGCGCCACCGCGCGTTGAGAAAGGGCCCTGGCGATCTGCCCGCAGTTCGCGGCATATCCATGGGAAACGGCCATGGCCGCGTCGAAGGCTGCCGCATTTTCGGGAGAGGCCGACAACCACGCATCAAACGTCGTCGCCTCGGCATCGCCAAGACCGTCGGCTTCGAGCCGTACGACCCACGCCGCAGCGCGTTCGCCCCGCAATTCGTCGTTGTTTCGCCAGACGCTGATCATCGATCCATCCCAAGCGGTCGCGAACGACAGCCCGTTGGATACATAGACGCCACCGAAGGGCGCTGCCCCCATGTCGAGAAATACAATCCGAGGTAGATCATTTGTACAATCGAAGGGTGAGAGACTTCAGAGCGGCCGAAATGTGCTTTTCCACAGACTTGACCGACAGGCCCATGATCCTCGCGGTTTCGGCGTGGCTGTGGCCGTCGAGTTTGTGCAATCGGAATGCGCGTTGCATCTGGGGCGGCAATTCGGCGACCGCCTCCACCAACTGGCGCAGACGTTGACGTGACGCTGCGGCGTCGTCCGCAGCGGGTTCTATGGCAACGTCCTCGCCGCCGACGGACACATGCACCAGAGTCCGCCAAGCCGCGTCGCGCGCCACCGAGCGAGCGTCTCCCCGCACCTGGTCCAGCATGACGTTGGTTGCGACGCGATAGATCAACGCGACCGGGTTTTCGATTGTGACCGCCGCAAGGTCGCGACTTGCGAGTTTGATATAGAGTTCCTGGGCGAGATCTTCTGCCCGGCTGAGCGAACCGGTTCGAGCAGCGAAAAATCGGACCAGGTTCGTACGCCGCTCAAGGTAGATCTCAAGCAGCGGATCGGTCGGCATCACAACGGGATTGGAACCCGGCGCAAGGTTCATAGCCATGCCGTCCTGCGCCCTGTTTCAGCGTTGGGTGTTCCGGTTCGATGCGACGGGTGATGGACCATGGCGGCTTGGACAATGACTAGGTCTCAACACATGCCCCATTCTGCGCTCCACGCCAACATCCCGAGGGTTCATTGCTCCGCGGAACTCTCTGTCTGTTGCGGCCGCCGATGATGGGCAGAGCCGCTCTGTCGTGCTGATCGCGGGATCGGCTGGCACAGCCTCCAAATCCAGCACTTGATGGCGCACTGATTCGCCCGCCGAACCGGAAAACTCAGTCCTGTCGGCAAAAATTCCGCGCGCTTGCAGCCATTTCCACAGATGATCCGTAGGTTGACGCGTCGGTTCGGGGTGTTGTGGCTGGCCCGGCCTGTGCAGACGCACTATGAAAACGACACGGTGAGTGCGTACAGGGGTAACCCTGTGCCGGTTTGGGACCCAAGGAGCAGCCGTCTATGAGCCAAAAGACCGTGACGGGACTCGAGCCTGCGCCGACGAAACATTCAGGCCTGATCAAATGGGTGGGTGACATCGCGGCCTTGACCGGTCCGGACCGCGTCGTCTGGTGCGATGGCTCGGAAGCCGAGTGGACGCGTCTGACAGCCGAACTCGTTGCAGCGGGCACACTCCAGCAACTCAATGCCGACAAACGTCCCAACTCCTTCTACGCGCGGTCTGATCCGCGAGACGTCGCGCGCGTGGAAAGCCGCACCTTCATTTGCTCGGAGAGATCCGAGGATGCCGGCCCGACCAACAACTGGCTCGACCCCAATGAAATGCGCTCGGATCTGACCGACCTGTTCCGGGGCGTGATGCGCGGGCGCACCATGTACGTGGTGCCGTTCTGCATGGGCCCCCTGGGGTCCAAGATCAGCCAGATCGGCGTGGAGATCACTGACAGCGCGTATGTCGCCGTGTCGATGCGCATCATGACCCGCATGGGCAAAGGCGCGCTGGAGGCGTTGGGCGACGACGGGTTCTTCGTTCCGGCGGTCCATACAGTGGGCATGCCGCTGGTCGATGGCGTGAAGGACGTCGCCTGGCCCTGCAATGAGATCAAGTACATCGTCCACTTCCCGGAAAGCCGTGAAATCTGGTCGTACGGTTCCGGCTATGGCGGTAACGCGCTGCTGGGCAAGAAGTGCTTTGCGCTGCGGATCGCCTCGGTGATGGCGCGCGATGAGGGCTGGTTCGCCGAGCATATGCTGATCCTGAAGCTGACGTCGCCTCAGGGCGAGGCCAAGTTCATTGCGGCAGCGTTCCCCAGTGCCTGTGGCAAGACCAACATGGCCATGCTGCAGCCGACGCTGAAGGGCTGGAAAGCCGAAACGATCGGCGACGATATCGCCTGGATGCGGTTCGGCGACGACGGCCAACTGTATGCGATCAATCCTGAAGCGGGCTTCTTCGGCGTGGCTCCCGGCACCGGGATAGAGACCAACAAGAACGCCATTGAGGCGCTGTGGGGCAATTCCATCTTCACGAACGTCGCTCTAACAGACGACGGCGATGTTTGGTGGGAAGGCCTGACGCCTGACGCGCCGGCGCACCTGACCGACTGGCAGGGTCGTGACTGGACTCCGGATAGCGACACACCGGCGGCCCACCCGAACGCTCGCTTTACCGTTCCGGCGTCTCAGACGCCGGTCATTGCCCCGGAGTGGGAAGACCCAACGGGCGTGCCAATCTCGGCGATCCTGTTCGGGGGGCGTCGCACCACGGCGGTTCCGCTGGTGACGGAAGCCTTCAATTGGCAGCATGGTGTCTTCATGGCGTCTAACGTCGCCTCAGAAGGCACGGCGGCGGCCGAGGGCAAGATCGGTGAACTCCGCCGCGATCCCTTCGCCATGCTGCCGTTCTGTGGCTACAACATGGGTGACTACTTCGGCCACTGGCTGAAGATGGGCGCTACCCACGACGCTGCGAAACTGCCGCGGATCTTCTTCGTCAACTGGTTTCGCAAGGATGAGCGCGGCAAGTTCGTCTGGCCGGGCTATGGCGAGAACAGCCGTGTTCTGAAGTGGATTTTCGAACGCCTGGATGGCAAGGCCGCCGCCGTGGATACCCCCATCGGACGCCTGCCGACCCGGGCCAGTCTGGATACTGCCGGCCTTCACCTGACGGACACCCAGCTGGACCTGTTGCTGACAGTCGACCCCGCCATCTGGATCCAGGAGGCCTCGCTGATCCCCGAGTTCTACGAGAAGTTCGGTGTCAACACGCCCAAGGCGCTGTGGGCAGAGTATGAAGCCCTGGTGGCGCGATTGCAGGACGCCAACAGCCGGCAGCGGGTCGCAGCCGCAGAGTGAGCTTGCCGGGAGCGCGACAGCATCGAGTGGATGCCGGTTGAAGCGCCCCTCGCGCTCCAAACATGAAAGGCGCTAGCTGCCCGTGACGACCCGCAGCGTCGGCGTCGCGCCGGGCTTTTCGCCGCGGATCTGACCCACCAGTTCGAAGAGTGCATGGCGCACATCGTCCTCATTCCCGACACCGACGATGGCGGCCAGCGCTTCGAGGTGATCGGTGGTGACCCGTAGGGCGGAACTGGAGACCACTTCCATCACCTTGGGCGCGCAGGGCAGGGCGCGCTCGGTTTCGTCCAGCAGCGCCTCGGTCAGCTTTTCTCCGGGGCGCAGGCCGGTGATCTCGACGTCGATGCTCTTGCGACCCGACAGGGCGATCATCTGCTGCGCGAGATCCATGATGCTCACGGGCTCGCCCATCTCCAGCAGGAACAGTCGGGAATCCCGACGCTCATCCAGGTGGCAGGTTGCTGTGGCGTGAAGCACCAGCTGGGCCGCCTCCGGGATGGTCATGAAGAACCGGGTCATTTCGGGATGGGTGACCGTGACCGGCCCGCCGCGTTCGATCTGGGATTTGAAGATCGGGACGACCGAGCCTGAGGAGCCCAGCACGTTGCCAAACCGCACGGCAGAGAAACGTGCCCCTTCGCCGGTGGTCTGCTGGGCCTGGATTACGGCCTCGGCCAGACGTTTGGTCGCACCCATGACGTTCGTGGGGTCGACGGCCTTGTCGGTCGAAATCAACACCATCTGCCCGGCGTCACAGGCGCGCGAGGCCTCCGCGACGTTCCAGGTCCCGATGACGTTGGTCAGGATACCCTCGCTCGGATGCCGCTCTACCATGGAGACGTGCTTGAGGGCGGCCGCATGAAAGACCAGATCCGGCCGCTCACGAGCAAAGGCGGCATGGGTGCGCGCTGCGGATCGGACATCGCACAGCACGGCCTTGATCGCGATGTTCGGGAAGGTCTCGCGCATCTCACGTTCGATCTCGAACAGTGCGGTCTCTGAGAAATCCAGCAGGATCAATCGGGCGCAGTTGAAATTGGCGACCTGGCGACAGAGTTCCGCGCCAATAGAGCCGCCTGCACCTGTGATCAGCACGCGGCGTCCCTGGATCAGGCCCCCGACGGCGCGTCGATCCAGTTCAATGGGCTCGCGCGCCAGCAGTTCCTCGATATTGATGTCACGCATGGGCAACAGCGTGACCCCGTCGTGCTGGGATAGCTCGACGATCGACGGCAGGCGAAGCAGACGGATGCCGTCGTTCTTGAGGCGGCCAAGCTGGTCGGCCGTGAGGCCCTTCAGCTTGCCCGGTTCTTCCAGGAACAGGACGGCGCGCGGATAGCGGTTCCACCGGCGCAGATCGACCAGGGCCTCGTCGAGGCGATCTATGGCGTCCAGGATGCAGACGCCGCGTACTTGCTGACCCACGTCGCGTCGATCCGTACCGATGATACCGACCGGCGTGTAGGTGTGGTCCTGGCTGCGGGCGACACCGCGCAGATAGGCGTCGGCGAGTGACGACGGGCCGATCAGGAGCAGCGACGAGGACTGGGAGACCCGGTCTGTCAGCGACTGGAGCGGCGAAAAGCTTTCCAACGCCCGTTCATTCAGCACCCGACGGAGGATTCGAACGCCCATACAGATCGCCATCTGAAACAGCGGCGCCATGATCAGGGTCGAGCGCGGAAGACCCTGGGCGCGATCCAGCACAAAAACCGCCAGTAGAAAGACACCGACAGTCAGCAGGGCGCACTGCGCCAGCACCATGGCATCCGGGATCGAGACATAACGCCAAGGCGAGAGTTGGCGTCGGAAGAGAAGGCTGAAGCCGCCCGCGATGGCGGCGTATAGAGCGCAGAATTGAAAGAATGAAAGCGCGCCAGCCTGACCAAAACCCAGTTCAGGCTGGATCGGCGCGACAAAAAAAGCCAACGCAAAGGCTATCGCAGCCAAGAGCGTGTCGAACACGACGGTCTGGGCTCGGGCGGCAAACCGCTCCATGTGCCGAACTCCGCTCAACTTTCGGCCACGGTGGTCGAGTCCGCCGCGCCTCAGCAAGATTCTTGTTAACCCCACCACAGGCACCCTGCAAACAATCAGGACTCCTGAAACGAAAAAGCCGCCGCATGACTGCGGCGGCTTTCCTTTGGTCGATTGCCGACCGTTCGTTCTTTAGAACGCGAACTTCAGACCGCCGACGAGGCGTGAGCCGTAGATCTGGCCGAAGCCGTGTCCGTCGGTGTCGTGGTAACGCACGTCGAGGGTCAGGTTGTCTGTGAAGGCATAACCAACGCCAGCATTCCAGGTCATGTAGTCGGCGGGACCTTGAACCTGCTGGTAGCCCAGCGCGCCGGAGACCGAGAACTTGCTGTCCGGGATCGACGTCGAGAAGTTGACTTCGGTGTAGACGGCGTCGCCGGTCTTGCCGAAGAACTCCGGGGAATAGAAAAGGGCAGCGCCCAGGGTTACGGGGCCGGCGGGGATCGACGCGGCGACCTTGCCTTCCCAGTAGTCCTGGTTCGAGCCATTGGGAGAGCCAGCGTATCCGTAATAGATCACACCCAGGTCAAATGTCACCGCGCCCATGGTCGGCTTGACGCCGGCATAGAGGTCGAATTCGAAGTTGGTGCCATTGCCGAAGTCGACGTTGGACAGCCAGGCGCCAGCATAGCCAATATCCATGAAGCTGGCATCGACGCCACCAAACACGGACAGGTCTTCATCGGTCTGGCTGACGCCGCGGAACACGTAGTCGTTGTTTGCGCCGACATTGAAGGAAAATTTGGCGCCGGCGTCCTCCGCGTTTGCCGCGCCGGCGAGCGCCAGTGAGCCAACAGCAGCTAAGAGCGCGATCTTGAATGTTTTCATTGTTTTTATCCCCTTGTGTGTCCGCCCGGCCGAAGCGAGCGGCGCCGTCATGGTGGTCTCTGGAGCCCTCAACGCAAGAAGAGGGGCTACTTTCAGCCAAGCCGCAAAGATACTGATAAACTATTAAGCATCTCTGGCATGCGATGTGCGCTGACTAGTCGCAAATCTGTCGCCGATCAAGGTCAGCGGGCGACCAGAGGTGCGAATCCAAGGTGCGTACCGGCATCAACTATCAGGGTTTCGCCTGTCACGTGGCGCGACGCGGGCGAGGCCAGAAAAACGGCGGCGGCGGCAATATCCTCGGGTTTCGAGGCGACCTTGAGCGGAGTTCCGGCGGCGGCGTTGGTGCGCAGGCGGTCCACGGCAGCGTCCGGCATTCCCTTCCCGAACCAGGGTGTGTCGATGAAACCGGGGCAGATAGCATTGACCCGGATCCGGGGCGCCAGGGCCCTCGCCAGTGAAATTGTCATTGTATTCAAAGCACCTTTTGAGGCCGCGTAGGGTACCGACGACCCGATGCCAGCCACGCCGGCGATAGAGCTGGTCATCACGACGGCTCCCGGCTGGGGTGCAGCCTCCAGCAGACTACGGCACGCCCGGACCATCTGGAACGCGCCAACCACGTTGACGGCGTAGAGGTCGAGGAAGTCCTGTGTCGACACAGCATCGAGGTCGGCATGGGCAGCAAACCGTGTGGTTCCGGCATTGTTGAACAGCGCGTCGATGCGGCCATAAGGCGCGGCGGCTGCGGCAATTTTCACACAGTCTGCCTCAATGGCCACGTCGCCCTGAATGACAACAGATTCGGCACCCGCCGCCGCGACCAGCCGGGCGGTTTCATCGGCGTCGACGCGGTTGGACGCATAGTTGATGACCACGGCCCTGGCGCCCTGGATGGCGACCTCAACGGCGATAGCCCGGCCCAGGCCCGTTGAGGCGCCCGTGACGACCACCACGAAATCGTTGAACTGCCCAGCCATGCCCACGTTCCTCCACCTTGTTGCAACACGCTCTAGCGTCTAATGCCGTGCCTATGGAAGAGACCCATCTCACCCAGCTGGGCCGCGAGGTGCGCGGGTTCGACAGCCCCGACGCTGCGGTGCTGGAACGTGTGCCGAATCCCCACTCGGATGCCGCCTATCTGGTGCGGTTTGCCGTGCCGGAATTTACGTCGCTGTGCCCGGTGACAGGTCAGCCGGATTTCGCGCATCTGGTGAT
>JANNFM010000156.1:0-6346 GCA_031379795.1 Alphaproteobacteria bacterium | reverse complement strand
GGGTCCTGCAATACCCCGACGGCGCACTGGCCATCTTCGACGGCCCCAGGCGTCTGGCCGACTACACAGCTGCCGGCCGCCTGGTCGTCCAGGAGGCCGCGACCCAAACAGCAGCCAAAGCCCCCGCGGCCGCCGACCACGGGCATTGTGGACGAGGCTCCGCCTCGACCACAACCCCACCGGCCCAAACACAACAACAGAAGCGGACATTTGATTAGCTACGAAAAGCGGACATCTTCATTTGCTATCGACAGGCCTTGGACGCAGCGTGTGACTTTTGCCGCCGCCTCATGGAAGCGCGCACCCCACTGGACCTGCACCCGCCATCGCGCAATTATCGTACGCAGAATTCGAAAAATCAGACCTTGGGGAAGAACACCATGATCGGGAAGTCACTCGCACTGGGATGCGCCATCAGCCTCGTCGCGACCCTGGCCCAGGCCCAACCCGCCAGCGTCCGCAACGACTACGCAAAGCCCGAGACCTGGGTCTGCTGGCCCGGCAAGGCGGGCGACGCCTGCGCCGTCGACATGACGACCACGGTGATCAAAGCCAACGGGGCGATGTCGGTGGAGACCTTCAAGGCCGACCCGAAGGCGGCGGTGGATTGCTTCTACGTCTATCCGACGGTGTCCAACGACAAGGGTGTGGTGTCGGACATGACCGCCGGGCCGGAGGAACAGAATGTGGTGCGCGCCCAGCTGGCGCGGCTGGGCTCGAAGTGCCGGATCTATGCCCCGCTCTATCGGCAATTCACGTTGACCGCCCTGCGCGCCGCCAGCGCCGGAACGCCGATCGCGGGGTCCGCTGACCCCGCCGTGCGGCAGGTCGGCTACAATGACGTTCTCGATGCCTGGACCTATTATCTGGCGCACGAGAACAAGGGGCGCGGCGTGGTGCTGGTCGGCCACTCGCAAGGGTCCGGCGTTCTGACCCGCCTGATCGCCGCGGAAATTGACGGCAAGCCCGTGCAGAAACAGCTGATCTCGGCCATCCTGATGGGCACCAGCCTGGGCGTCGACAAGGGCAAGGACACCGGCTCCTTCAAGTCCATCCCCACCTGCAAATCCGCCAACCAGACCGGTTGCGTGATCGCCTATGCGACCTTCCGCGACACCGTGCCGCCGCCCGCCAACACCCGCTTCGGGCGCGTCGCGAACCCGGCCATGGAGGCGGTCTGCACCAACCCGGCGGCGCTGGGCGGCGGCAAGGGTGAACTGAAGGCCTATCTTTCGAACACCGCCGCCGAGATCGCCAGCTCAGCGGCGGCGACACCGGCCTGGGTCAAGGGCACGGCGAACCCGAAAACCCCCTTCGTGTCGGTCCCGGGCCTGCTGAGCGGCGAATGCGTCTCGAAGAATGGCTTCAACTATCTGGAAGCCCATGTGAATGCCGACCCTGCGGACCCGCGCACCGACACCATCTCCGGCGACGTGGTCGGCGCAGGCGGCCAGATCGCGGCCGACTGGGGCTTGCACCTCATCGACGCCAACATCGCCATGGGCAACCTGGTCGATGTGGTGGGCATGCAGGGCAAGGCATGGCTCAAGCGGTAGTCTTGCCTGCCCCGTTTACGGGGAAGGGGGACCGCGACCGCAGGTCGTGGTGGAAGGGGCGAGCGCGGACTCTGAGCTTGAACCCGCCCCCTCCACCCCGCTTCGCGCGGTCCCCCTCCCCCGCTTTGCGGGTGAGGCAGGATCAGCCTCCCGAGAGCTTCTTCCCCGCGAACACGCCGAGCGCGACGAAGATCACAAAGCCGATGACGGCGATCAGGAACAGCAGTTTGGCGATGCCGGCGGCGGCGCCGGCGATGCCGCCAAAGCCCAGTACGGCGGCGATGATGGCGATGACGGCGAAGATCAGGGCCCATTTCAGCATTTTCGGTCTCCTTGGATATCGGGCGTTCGCCCCTGGTCTGGAGAACCCCGCAAGACCATCTCTGTTCCATGGCGTGAAATTCCCTGTTTCACCCGCCGCCTCGCCTGATCTATGGATCGGCTGACATGGCCAAGAATCCGGAAAGCCCCCTGGAACCCTTCAAGCGCGCGCTGGCGCATGCCGCGCGCTCGCTGGCCGAGTCGCAGGACCTGGAGATCGTCTTTTCCGGCGAGGGCCCGCTGCTGACCGGCAACCGCGCCGTGCTGCCGCACCCACCCCGCGATCTGACCCCGGCGGATGCGGCGCGGATCCGTGGACTGGCGGACCAGATGGCGCTGCGGGTCGCCCACCACGATCCCGTCGCCCACGCCAAAACCCGCCCGCAGACAGGCGCCGGCCAGCCGATCTATGACGGCCTGGAGCAGGTGCGCATCGAGGCCATCGGGTCCAACGCCATGGGCGGCGTCCGCAAGAACCTGACGGCGGTCATGGACCACAGCTGGTCGCGGCGCGTGTTCAACGACGTCGAGGCCATGGCCAATCCGCCGATCGCCGAGGTGATCTCGCTGATGGTCCGCGAGCGCCTGACCGGCGAGCCGCCCCCGCCGATGGCCCGCGCCCTGGTCGACATGTTCCGCGCCGACGTCGAGGCCAAGGCCGGGGCCGACCTCGACCGCCTGACCGGCGCCGTCGAGGACCAGAAAGCCTTCGCCCGCATTGCGCGCACCATCATCCGCGACATGGAGATGGGCGACGACCTGTCGGACGCGCCCGACCAGGCCGATGACAGCGAGGACGGCGAAGAGGGCGAACCCGAGGCCTCCGAGGATCAGGAGGACGGTGACGGCGAGAGCCAGTCGCCCCAGCAGTCGTCGATGGACGACGACGAGGCCAGCCAGCGCGAGGCCGACGACGCCGACAGCCAGATGATGGAGTCGGAGGCCGATCCCGACGCCGACGACAGCGACGACGCCCCGGAAATGGGCGAGGGTGACCAGCCGGCGCGTCCCGACCCCTCCGGCGACAACCGCGCGATTACCTACAAGGTCTTCACCACCGCCCACGACGAGGTGGTGTCCGCCGAGGAGCTGTGCGACCCGGAGGAACTGACGCGCCTGCGCGCCTATCTGGACCAGCAGCTGGCGTCCGTGTCCAACGTGGTCTCCCGATTGGCCAATCGCCTGCAACGCAAGCTGCTGGCGCAGCAGAACCGGTCCTGGACCTTCGATCTGGAGGAAGGCCTGCTGGACGTGGCGCGCCTGACGCGGGTGATCGTCGATCCGACGGCGTCGCTGGCGTTCAAGGAAGAAGAAGACACCGACTTCCGCGACACCGTGGTCACCATCCTGATCGACAATTCCGGCTCCATGCGCGGGCGGCCGATCATGGTGGCCGCGGTCTGCGCCGACATTCTGGCCCGCACCCTGGAGCGTTGCAGCGTCAAGACCGAGATCCTGGGCTTCACCACCCGGGCCTGGAAAGGCGGATCGTCGCGCGAGGACTGGCTGAAGGCTGGAAAGCCCGCGCAACCGGGTCGCCTGAACGACCTGCGCCACATCATCTACAAGGCCGCCGACGCCCCCTGGCGGCGCGCCAGGCGTAACCTCGGCCTGATGATGCGCGAGGGGCTGCTGAAGGAAAACATCGACGGCGAGGCCCTGATGTGGGCGCACCAACGCCTGATGGGGCGGACCGAGGCGCGGCGCATCCTGCTGGTGATCTCGGACGGTGCTCCGGTCGACGACAGCACCCTGTCGGTGAACTCGGGCCACTATCTGGAGCGGCACCTGCGCGAGGTGATCACCGAGATCGAGGCCAAGAGCCCGGTGCAGCTGATCGCCATCGGCATCGGCCATGACGTCACCCGCTATTACAAGAACGCCGTCACCATCGTGGATGTCGAGCAACTGGCGGGCGCCATGGTGGAACAGCTTGCTGACCTGTTCGACGAGGACGTGCGCCGCGTGACCCGCAAGAACGCGGGCCTGCTGGCCCCGCCGCCCAATACGCAAGGGCCGCAGGGATCAACCCGACGGACCTCGACTTTCAAAGAAGTCCGCAGGGCGACCGCGTGATGCGGTTTGCGGGTCTTGGCCTTGCCCTGACCCTGGCGGCCTGCGCGCCGCAGAGCGCCCATCTGCCCAGGGCTCCGTTGGCGGCGGGCCCCTCGATCCGCGTTGTCGTCCAACCCGTGTCCGAGGGACCGGCGCCCGGCGTCGGCGCCTTCCGCTATGCGGGCGGGATCGCCGTGACCTCGCCGGATACCTCGCGGCTACACGGCCTGTCCGACATGGAGATCACGGCGGACGGTCGTCTGACTGCGATCAGTGATGACGGAGACCTGATCAACGCGCGGATCGTGCTGGATTCGCAGGGGCAGCTCATCGGCATGACCCAGGTGATGCTTGCGCCGCTTACCGACCCGGTCGGCAAGCCCCTGGGCGGCGACAAGACCCGGTCCGACGCCGAGGGGCTCGCGATCTTGCCGAACGGCGACCGGATGGTCAGTTTCGAGCGTGACCACCGGATCTGGCTCTATCCGGCCAGGGGCGGACCGCCCCGGGCGGTTCCCTCTCCGGACGCTCCGTTCCCCGACAACGACGGTATGGAAGCGTTGGCCCTGGACCCGGTGACCGGTCCCGGCGCCTATCTGGTCGGGCGCGAGGACACGCGGGAAACCTGGACTTGCCGCCTGACCGGCGGCTGCATAGCCGGGATCCGGCCCGGCGACGCCAGTATGGGCAAGCTGGTGGCGGCCCGCGCGCTGCCCGGCGGCCGCTGGGCGTTTCTGATGCGGGATTTCAACGTCGTGGTGGGTGCCACGATCCGGGTCCTGATTACTGACCGGGCGGGCAGGACGCTGGACCTGCACACGATCACCCGCCCCGCCACAGTGGACAATTTCGAGGGGCTGTCGGCCCTGCCCCGCGCGGATGGCTCGGTGCGGTTCTACCTGATCTCGGACGACAACTTTTCACCCGCCCAGCGGACCTTGCTGCTGGCCTTTGACTGGACCCCCACGGGGACATCGCGTCCATGAAGACCGACATCACGATTCAAATGCCCGACGGCGAGGCTCGCGCGTTTGTCTTCACGCCGGATACCGGTGAGGGACCGTGGCCGGTGATCCTGTTCTACATGGATGGCCCGGCCATTCGCCCCGCCCTGTTCGAGATGGGCGAACGGATGGCGCAGGCGGGATATTATGTGCTGTTGCCCGACATGTTCTGGCGGCTGGGGCCCTATCCTCCGATCGACGTCGCGGTGGCTTTTGGATCGCCGGAGGGGCGCAAAACGTTCCGTGAGACCTACTTCGCCTCCACCAATCCCGTGCGCGCCATGGCCGACACCCGGGTGTTCCTGGACTGGCTGGCGGACCAGCCTGAGGCAAAACCTGGCCCTCTGGGCGTCACCGGCTATTGCATGGGCGGCGGCTTCGCCCTGCGCGCCGCAGCGGCCTTCCCCGAACAGATCATCGCCGCCGCCTCGTTCCATCCCTCCAACCTGGCGACGGATGAACCGGACAGCCCTCACCTCGGGGCCGCACGGATCAAGGCGCGGGTGCTGGTGGCCGGGGGCGACAAGGACGCCGGCTTCGACGAAGCCCAGAAGGATCGTCTGGCCGCTGCGCTGGCTCAGGCCGGCGTTCAGGCGCAAGTCTCCATCTGGCCCGGCTGCCGCCACGGCTGGGTCCCCACCGACATGCCAATCCACAACCCCGAAGGTGCCGAGCGCCACTGGCGCGAACTGAGGGCCCTGTTCGATGGCGCGCTGAAATAGACCCGACGGACAGGCTCCTGGCTTCCCCCTTCAAGGGGGAAAGCGGCCCAATGCGCGAAGCGCGAGTGGCCGATGGGGGAAGTTGAATGAACGAGTCCGATAGAGCGCTCAACCTCGCGCGCCGTGCCTCAACCCAACACTTCCCCCATCGGCGACTGGCCCCTGCGGGGCTTCGCGCCGCTTTCCCCCTGCAAGGGGGAAACCTCAACAGGTGCAAGTCCTCGGCACGCTGCAGCCCTTCGGCGCGGACCCCAAAGAAAAAGGCCGCCCTCGCGAGCGACCTCTTCGATACCTCAAACCACCGTCAATCAGGCGGCGGCCGTCTCGGCGATCTTGGCTTTCAGGGCGCGCTTGATCTTCAGGGCCTTGGCCGAGAGGACCTCGTCCTTGGCCTTCAGCAGGACAACGTCGAGGCCGCCCCGGAAGTCGACCGTGCGCAGCGCCGCATTGGTGATGCGCAGGCTGAACGCCTGGCCCAAAGCGTCGGACTGAAGCTTTACCGCCGCCAGGTTCGGCATGAACCGGCGCTTGGTCTTGATGTTCGAGTGGCTCACGTTGTTGCCGACCATAGGACCGACACCCGTGATTTCGCAGCGGCGCGACATAAGCGAATACCTTCGCGTGGAAATGAGTGTGCAACGGACGAGGGTCCGCGCAAGGAGCGGGCGATATAGAGGAAGGGCCCCTT
>JANNFM010000151.1:0-4403 GCA_031379795.1 Alphaproteobacteria bacterium | reverse complement strand
AGCAGGTCGCCCACCACCGGGGCCGCCGCCGGATAGGCCCGGATCAGCTCGATCATCTGCGTCGCCGCCTCCTCGCGACGGCTGGTAAAGCTGGGCCCGGATCGCACCGTCAGGTCGTACTTGCCCGCCGCCAGATCATAGATCTTCTCGACCTTGCGCAACGGCCCGACCGGATCGACACCCGCGCCTGCCGACCCCACACCCACGCTGCGCGCCGACCCGTCCGGCCCCAGCACGCGGACCACCCGCGAGGTGCCATACACCTTGGGGATCAGGTCGATCAGGATCCGCCCCGCATGCCGGATCGCCCGGCTCAGATTGTCGATATAGTGGAAGGTGGACACATCCCCCTCCCGCTGCCGGGCCATGATCGCCCGGCCCGAGGTCTCGTTGGATCGCGCGCCCAGGCTGGCGTCATGCAGCCCCATGATCGATTTCATGTCGTCGCTGGCATTCATCGCCTCCTGCAGCGCGCCTGCCGGCACACCTGCAAACCCCTGCCGCATCGGCGGTTCCGGCCCGTCGTATTCGATATAGGCGTGGCTCTGGGTATTGGCCGTCGCCCACTTGGCGCTGTCGGTCTCAAACGCGCCGGTGCGCCCGATAAACGGGGCCTTGGGCGCCAGCGCCACCAGCTCCGTTGACGTGGTGCGCCAGTAGTTGAACATCCGCTGCGGATCCTTGGCGTCGCGCACCAGGCTGCGCAGCCGACGCCGCCCGTCCACCATCAGCTCCTCGCCATAGACCGGCACAATGGGAATAAACCGCCCGGCCCAGTCCACCGTTTCGAGAACCTGCGCCCCACTCAAAATCCGCTGCGTCACCTTGTGACTGGCCGCCTGCCGGGGTCGCCCGACCACCTTCACCCCCAGCGCATCAAACATCGTCTTCTGCGCCCGATAGACCGCCTCCTCGACCACCTGCCCGTCCGACAGCGCCAGGATGGTCCGTGTCACCCGCTCACGTCGCCAGTATTCGGCCACCGCCACCCGCTCGCCGCTGGACCCGACGCCTGTCGCCAACCCCGGTCCATCGCCGGACCAGTCGACCGCGTCGGCCCCCTTCCACCGCCCCTCGAACACCCCGCGCGGCAGGCTGTCGACCACAAACGCGGTGTTCCAGTCGCCGCTATCCGCCGCCGTCGATTCCGGATCGCCGTACACCCCGAACGGATTGGCCACCCGCTCGATGGCGATGTCCTGATCAAAACCGTCATCGGCCGCATACCGCGTGTTGATGCGGAAATAGCCCACCCCGCAGGTCACCGCGAAATCCAGCGCCGTGTCGTACGCCACCTCCGCATCGCTGGATTGTTCGATGTGGCGGATCAGCCCGTTGAACACCTCGGCCGTCTCCGGATCGGACCCGCCGTCCACCGGATGCACCGCAATCGTCGGCTTGTTCTGGCGCGCATCATTGACCACCTGGCGGATGAACGCCGGCAGCCGGTTGATGGTCAGACAGACCCGGCCCTCCAGCTCCCGCGCCCGGCGCACCGCCTCCGGCCACTGCTCCCCCAGCCGGGCAAACCGCAGATCATCCAGCGCATCGCGCCGGTTCTCCGCCTCCGCATCCACCGCCAGCTCAAACGCCGCGCGGGCCTCCTCAAGGATATCGTCGTCGGACAAGGCAAACCCCCATGACAAAGGGCCCGCCTGACGCGAGCCCGGCGATTGAAACAGCAGCCCGCAAAGGAGCCGCCCCGATTGAAGAAATCTGGAATTTGGTTGCGCGCCTCAGGCCCCACCCCGGTCTCAGCCCCGCAACCGCGAAGCCTCCGAAGGCGCACTCCCTGACGCTGACAAAACCCTACCGAATTTGCGCGGCGATGTCAAGACAAAACATGAACATTTTGGCCGAAACCCGCGCTATGTCGCGGACTTCGCCGCAACATGGCCCGCTCGCGTCAGCAGGCCGACCGGAATAAGCGCCAGAATGACCAGGAGTTCCGCCTGGTAGCCGTACGAAGTCATCAGCGGGTGCTTGATGCTGATCGTCGGACTGAGAGCCTCGAACCCATATTCATAGAGCCCATACCCAAAAGAGTGGACATGGTTGACGACCAGGACGCCGCCGCATGCCCATCGCCAGCCCCATCGTCCGCCACCGGCATTCCACGCCCGAACCATCAGCCAGCACCCCAGCAGGGGCAACCAGCCGAGCCACCAGGGCAGGTAGAAGAAACCCAGAGAGAGAAGATCACCAGGCAGCAACGGCAAGCTGAGATATCGCAAATCCGCGATCATCAACCC
The DNA here is from genome assembly GCA_031379795.1 of Alphaproteobacteria bacterium. Taxonomy (GTDB): domain Bacteria; phylum Pseudomonadota; class Alphaproteobacteria; order Caulobacterales; family Caulobacteraceae; genus Phenylobacterium. Next base: position 2,151 of record JANNFM010000151.1, on the reverse strand, counting down.
GATGTAAAGTAGCGCAGAGATCGCAAGGGCCAGCCACGAAAACCGGATGATCCATGTTCGCACCGACGCTTTCCTCCGCCCAAAGCCCGCCGACGATAATCGAAACGCCTGCACCGCTCAAGAACATATATAGAACTCAACGTTTCCGTCCGGGCGGGTCGGGGGTGCCAATCACATGGGTGCCCTTTGGCACGATGGATATTGGCCCCACCTTGATCGGCCCGGGCAGGTCGAAGTCGAGTTCTCCGCTTGGGGTGGTGTAGATGCGAATGCGGTCCGGCAAACCGACCCCGCGCCCCTTCACACCTGAGAGGGTAATCTCCGCCCTTCCGGTCGGCGGCTCCAGTGTCCCGGAGGCACCGACAGGCAGGGGGATTTCCCTCACCTTGCCGTCCGCGCGAACGTCGCGGCCACTGCCCCGGGTGACCTGACCCTTGAAGCCAGCCTTGTCGATCGGCTGCGTTTGGTTCGGACCGCCCGCAATCGCGTTGACAATCCCTGCCACATACGCCGCCGCCCCTGGGCGCCCGGTCAGTGGCCCCGTCACAGTCGCCGGTTTGGCGGGCGTCCTCGTAGTCGGTTGCGGTGCTGTAACGGTGACGCTTTCAACTTCCGTCGGTACCTGCGGGGCCGCAAATGCAACCTGGCGAACCGGCGTCGTTGAACCCCCAACCAGCCCGCGAGCCTGCCGCCCGCGCGCCCATTGCCACTGATCTGGCGGCAGATCATCGGTCGGAGCAGTCGAGGGATCGATCCCACCGAACGGATCAGCCCTTTGCATCGACCGCACCCGGTGCCAGTCCGCCATCGACAGGTCGTCACGCAGTGGCTCTCGCCGCATCACCATTCTCCCATGACAAAGGGCCCGCCAGCGGCGAGCCCGGCGGTTGAAACAGCAGCCCGCAATGGAGCCGCCACGACTGAAAACTCTGGAAAAGCCCGAACTCCGGGCGCGCGCCTCAGGCCCCGCCCCGGTCTCAGCCCCGCAACCGCGAAGCCTCCGAAGGCACAATCCCTGACGCTGACAAAACCTTACCGAATTTGCGCGACGATGTCAAGACAAAACATGAACATCACGCCGACCCCTCCTTGGCGAGCAGGCGCGCATATATCCACCCGCCAACGATCACCTCCACCTCATAGATGATCGACGGGATGCCCAGATGAGCGCCCGGATAGGCAGGGCCTTGATCCAGAGCCATCATCGTGAAGAACAAGATGCCAGGAATTCCCGGTGCGATGACAAACACCCAATAGGCTGGCCGGAAGTAAGGTGGCGTCGGCCGCAGCAACACATCCTGCCACGCCAGATAGAAGGGGCCCACCCCCACGGTCACCAGCACAACGAGAACCGGAAGCAAGGCGAGCGCGCCCAATACCGTAGCCACGCCCGCTGTCGGATCACGGAGGCCATATCCGATTGCCACGCCAGGTATGACGCTGGCTGGCAGCACGGCCACCACCATCGATACGACCAGAATCCACAATGCCATACCGTAGCGCGGGCGTCTGTTTCGCAGGGGTCGCCACCAGAACATGTCCGGACATAACACGAACTTCAGCGCGCGCCAGATGGAGGTTTGATGGCGTTGCCGTTCAGATCTGTTGCAAACCGGATGACCTGGCGCGTGGAGCCAAAGGCACCCGGGCGGGGCGCATCCGGCACGCCAAACCTATCCGCAGGTCCGGGAAATCGCCCTGCGCGGAAAGCCCACCTGGCCGCTCGGCGCAAGGTCAGGACCGGTTCCCTTGTTGGAGGGCACGTGGAGGGCGAGATCAGGCCTCAAATCGAAGACGAGCGTATCCCCGAAGTGGTCGTACATCTCAGCGGAGATATCGCCCAGCCAGTAGACGTAGGTGCAACGCCCGACCTTCACCGGCAAACGGTTGCCACGGACACGCCCGGCCTTGAAAGTCCGGTCGTGGCCGGGCTCGATGGAGACCAGCTCATCGACGGTCTGCTGGCGATCATAATAGTCTGCCTCTAACCGAAGCGTAATCGGCGCGCCCGTCAGGTTGTAGATTGTCACCCGGGGGATCACGCTGCAGGCACCGACCAGCATTGCCGTTGCCAGCAAGGCACTTCGTATAAAGTTCACCGACCAACCCTTTTTGGCCAAGGCACGGGCGGGTCTCCTGGGGGCCCCACTC
>JANNFM010000045.1:0-2136 GCA_031379795.1 Alphaproteobacteria bacterium | reverse complement strand
GGCTGAGCGCCTTGAGGCCCGGTACCCGAAGCGGGCCATGGGTGTGGTCAATGCCGGTATCGGAGGCAACCGCGTGCTCAGCGACGGCGCGGTTCCCAGCATGGGCCAGAGCGCTCTGACCCGCTTTGATCGTGATGTGCTTTCGGTTCCGGGAGCCACCCATCTGGTTATTCTGGAAGGCGTCAACGACCTGGGCATCCCGTCGGGCAGGCCGACGGCCCAGGCCCTCATCCAGGGCTATCGGCAGTTGATCGAGCGCGCGCGGGCGCAGGGCATAAGGGCCTTGGGGGCAACCCTCCTGCCCTATGAGGGCGCCGCCTATTTCACGGCTGAGGGCGAGGAGTCCCGCCAGGCCGTCAACGACTGGATTCGCAAAAGCGGAGCCTTTGACGCCGTCATTGACCTTGACGCCGCCATTCGCGACCCGGCCAAGCCGACACGGATGCGCGCCGAGTGGCACGCCGGCGACTGGCTCCATCCCAACGACGCCGGCTATCGCGCCATGGGCGATGCGGTCGATCTGGCGCTGTTTCGCTAATCACAGGCTGACAATCGACCGCGCGGCGGGCAAGAGTTCCGGATCAATGTCCGCTGCTCATTCCACACCCGCACAACGCGCCGAGAGCCTGCTCGCCTTCTGGGCGGATGGGGGTGTGGACGCCATGATGCTGGAGGAACCGGTCGATCGGATCGCGGCCGGTCGGATACTCCCCCCGCAGCGTGTCGCAGCGCCCTTGGCCGCCGCACCGGCCGCGCGCGCTGCACCGCGCCAACCGGACACTTCGGCGGCTGTCGCCAAGGCTTTGGCGCTTGCTGCAGCAGCGACTGATCTGGATGCCCTGGTCGCCGCCATCGCAAACTTTGACGGCTGTACGCTTCGCTTTGACGGCGCGGCCACCCAGTCCGTCGTCTATCGGGGCCTTGCCTCCGCACCCTTGATGGTGATCGGCGAGGCGCCGGGCGCCGACGAGGACGCCCTGGGCCAGCCTTTCGTGGGCCGCGACGGCAAACTCCTGGACCGGATGCTGGCCGCGGCGGGGCTGGCCGACCGGGTGCTGATCACCAATACCGTGTTCTGGCGCCCGCCCGGCAACCGCACGCCAACCTCGGCCGAGCAAGCCGTCTGCGCGCCGTTTCTGGAACGTCTCATCGCCTTGGTGCGCCCGCGCATGCTGCTGCTGGCGGGGCGCGCGCCGGCCAAGTCGCTGCTGAAGCGCGAGGACGGCATCCTCTCCCTGCGTGGTCGCTGGGTAGACTGGACATCAAGTGACGGGGCCATAGAACTCCCGGCCATGCCGACCCTTCATCCGGCGTTCCTGTTGCGGCAACCCGGGGCCAAGAAGCACGCGTGGAGTGATCTGTTGGCTCTGGCCGAGAGGCTTGATCGGACAGACAAGCCCCTCTAGGTTCCCCGCTTCGGGTTCGAGAAAAAGGGATCTGCGTTTCGCGGACGTCTGTCGCGACACGCGGGATTTAGACCGCATGACGCTCAAAAAGCGCCTGCGCGTCGGGGTGATTTCCCTCGTCGCCGCCGCCTCGATCGCCAGTCTGGCGACGGCTGAAACACGCAAGGCGCTCTCCGACACCGACGCCCGCGCCTATGCCTCGGCTTTCGAGGCCGTTGAGCAGGGCGATTTCCTGGGCGCCCAGCTTGAGGCCGCCGGGATCAAGGACACGTCGCTCTCGGGCTATCTGTCGTTCCGCGCCCTGATGCATCCGACGGCGCACAAGGCCTCGTTTGAAGAGCTCTTCAGCTGGCTGTCGCGGTTTCGTGATCTGCCGCTGGCCGACCGGGTCTTCTCGCTGGCGTCGAAGCGCAAGCCCGCCGAGGCCGCGACCTTGCCGATGCCCGAGGTCGTCACTGCCGACCCGACGCGCAGCGAAATCACCCGGCCAGCCCGGGAGGCCTTCTATTCGGGAGACCCGCGCGCTGCCTTTGACCTGGCCGTCGGTGTCGGGGAACGCTGGATCGCTGGGCTCTCGGCCTGGCGATTGCAGGACTTTGGCCAGGCGCACGACTATTTCGCCCAGATTGCCCGCGATTCCGATGAGGACCCGTGGCTACGCTCGGCCGGCGCCTACTGGGCGGCGCGGGCGTCGGTCGTTCTGGGCGACCAACGGGCGGCCAAAGACTTT
>JANNFM010000035.1:0-5378 GCA_031379795.1 Alphaproteobacteria bacterium | reverse complement strand
TTTGCGTTTCGCCATTTGCTCGACGGCGTCGGATCGTTCAGACATCGCTGCGCCCTTTTTACGTGCCGTTTCTGTCATGCCGATGCGTCAACGATCCGCCGTCCCCGCACGTTTTTTCGCTTTGATGCCGGCGCCGAGTTTTTCGAGTGCTGCACGCAGCGTCTCATCTTGCACCGCTGGCAGCGTGACTTTGTCAGCGGGCGTCACCTTGGCCACGCGTGGCGGTTTCGGCTTCGGCAGCGGGGCCTGGATGATGCGGATGTCGGCGACGGCACGATAACCGAAATAGGCATTCACACGTTCGGCAATCTGCGCGCGCTTGTATTCGATCTCGAGGGCGCGCGGGCCTTCCACGCGCATGAACAAAGTGGCCCCCTGGCGTGCCGCGGGTTTCTTAGTGCCATCCGCATCGGCCACCTCTGGCTGGCGCGGCCATTTGAGCTTTTCGGGCGCGGTCTGCTTGGCCAGATCTTTGCCGACGATGGCTTCCCAATCGGTGATCAGGGTGGCCGCCGGGGCCAGCAAGCCAAAAGCCGCGCCCTCCTTGATCGTCGGCGCAGCGGGCGCCGCTCTACCCGCCGCGGCCCGGGCCCGCGCCGCCTTCAGCGCCGGGTTGGACCCGTTTCGCGCAAGAGCCGCATCGTAGAGCGCAATGGCATCAGGTCGGCGTCCGCGCCGTTCCAGAAACCCGCCGTAGCTGGTGACAGCGATATCGGCCCCGCCGTCTCCGCCAGTGATCGCCTTGAAGTTGGTCTCGGCCTCGTCGAACCGCCGCGAGCGTTCAAAGAGGTGGGCCTGGCCGATCTGGCCGAAGTAGTCGACGCCAGCGTCGCCGCGCACGATGGGGCGGACCAGGGCAGCGTCCATGTCCCCCACGGACGCCGCGACCCAGGGGGTCAGCAACGCCACCGCGCCGCGATGGGGGAAACCAATACCGTCGGACCCAAGAACGTCTCGCGCCACCTTACCCTTGTTGTCTGCCAAGGCCTGAACGGCCCGGGTCAGACGACCCATCCGCTTGCCCTGATCCGACGCCTCAGGGCCGTCGGGCGCCAGCGCCGCGGCCTTTTCAATGTCGCCGGCCATCAGCGCCGCCGTGAACGCGCGTTCCGTCACAGAGGGATCGTCACCGCCCTGTTGCCTGGCAAGTTCCAGGAACCTGGCGGCATCGACATTGCGACCGTCGCTCAAGGCCGAACTGCCGGCCAGGAACAGGCCGTAGGCGCTCTCGGGTCCGCCCGTGGCGGAGCGAGGCGTGGCCTCGACCTTGACCGAGACGCAAGCGCTCAACAACAGAAACGGGACGCAGGCCGTGGCGATAAGGGGGTGACGCATACCCCGCAGAGTGGGCGCACGCCGCGCCCGCCGCAAGAGCGTCCGCGCCTCACATATTCGGATAGTTCGGCCCGTCGCCGCCCTGTGGGGTGGTCCAGACGATGTTCTGGGACGGATCCTTGATGTCGCAGGTCTTGCAGTGAACGCAGTTCTGGAAGTTGATCTGGAACTGCGGGTTCTGGCCGTCTGCGTCAGTCAACACCTCGTAGACCCCCGCCGGGCAGTAGAGCCGCGCGGGCTCACCATACTTGGGAAGGTTCACCCCGATCGGCACCGAGGCGTCGAGAAGCCTCAGGTGCGCCGGCTGATTCTCGTCGTGGTTGGTGCTGGACAGGAACACCGACGACAGCTTGTCGAAGCTGAAGACGTTGTCCGGCTTCGGATAGACTATGGGCTTGTAGTCCTTGGCCAGGCCGGTGGATTCGGCGTCGGTCTTGCCGTGCTTGAGCGTGCCCCAGGGTGACCAGCCGCCCAGGAAGGTCGCAATTATCCCGTCCATGCCGCCCAGCAACAGGCCCGGAATCGTCCCGAACCTCGACCACAGCGGCTTGACGTTGCGCACTGCCCAGAGCTCCTTGGCGATCGACGACGCTTGGTAGGCCGCTTCGTAGGCTGTCAGATCGTCGCTGGACCGTCCGGCTGCAATGGCCTCAACCGCCGCCTCCGCCGCCAGGATGCCGCTCTCCACGGCGTTATGGCTGCCCTTGATGCGCGGCAAATTGACCATACCGGCCGAGCACCCCAACAGCGCACCGCCCGGGAAGTAGAGCTGCGGCAGTGATTGCGCCCCGCCCTCGGTGATCGCCCGCGCGCCGTACGAGATGCGCTTGCCGCCTTCCAGATAGGCCCGGATCGTGGGGTGGGTCTTGAACCTCTGAAACTCGTCGAACGGCGAAAGGAAGGGGTTCTTGTAATTCAGGTGCACCACGAAGCCGATGGACACGTAATTGTCCCCGAAGTGGTACATGAAGCTGCCGCCACCCGTGGCGTTGTTCAGCGGCCAGCCAAACGTGTGCTGGGTCAGGCCTGACTCAAATGCCGCGTCCGGTACCTGCCAGAGTTCCTTGATTCCAATGCCGAATTTCTGCGGTTCGCGATCCTTGGTCAGGCCATACCGGGCCTGAATCTGCTTGGATAGCGATCCGCGAACGCCCTCACCGATGAAGGTATACTTGGCGTGCAGTTCCAGTCCCGGCTGGTAGTCCGCGCCCGGCTTGCCATCCTTGCCGATGCCGAACACGCCGGCCACCACGCCCTTGACCGAGCCGTCCTCGTTGAACACCAGGTCAGAGGCCGCCATGCCCGGATAGATCTCGACGCCGAGCCCTTCGGCATAGGTCGCCATCCAGCGGCACACATTGCCCAGCGAGGCGATGTAGTTGCCGTGGTTCAGCATCCACTTGGGGAACGGCAGGAAGCTGATGTCCAGCTCGCCCATTGGACCCAGAATGGCGAACTTGTCGCGGGTGACCTTGGTCTCCAGCGGAACGCCCAGCTCCTTCCAGTTCGGCAGAAGCTCGGCAATGCCGCTGGGATCGATCACGGCACCCGACAGGATGTGCGCCCCAACCTCCGAGCCCTTCTCGAGCACTGCGACCGTCAGATCCGCGTTGAGTTGTTTCAGCCGGATCGCAGCGGCCAGACCCGACGGCCCAGCACCCACGATGACGACGTCATATTCCATGGCTTCACGTTCCACGGCTTCACTCATTCTATTCCCCTCGCCTGGCCACACCGGGCGACTGTTCCCTGCGTGCCCCTTGGCATTGATCGTTCCTCAGTCTTATCCGAACGTCACCCGGCGTCGGTCAAGCAACAAGGCGAAAAGTGTCTCAATTCATCGACGCGGTTCAACCACCAGCTTGACGCGCCGTCCGGGCGACAGCGCCTCGCCGGGGGCCAGGTTGTTCAACATCCGGAACAGCGCCGGCCTGTCGCCAGCGGCGGACATCCGTCCAGCCAGAGACTCCACGGTATCGCCATTTCGCACCGTCACCACCGCCAGTTGCTGCGCGCCATAACGGCTCGTATCGGCATCCGTGATGCGACGGAATGATTTGAACAGCGGATCGAACGTCGCCGTCTGTCCGGCGGGGGCCAAGGCGGTAAACCGATAGACGCTCTCGCCCCCGACATCATAGGCGACGACGGTCAGGTCGACAGGCTGGCCCTGACTGGTCGCGCGCGCCGTCAGGGCCACGGCATCGATCCCGTTGACCCGACTCTTCTGCGGGGATCCGTATTCCGCCTGGGCTTGCCCCAGGATGGTGCGCAGGGCTTCGCGCGCATGGTCGTCCAGCCGCGCACCGTTCAGGCGCGCACCGGTGAAATCGCCGCGATAGCCTGCTGGCCCGGAAATCCCCACGGCCGATGGGCCGTTGGTCAGGCGGAAACCGCTTGGGGCGTCGAACGCCAGCTTCAGACCCGGGTGAACAAACGCCCCGCCGCGCACGAACCCCTGGGCCGGATCGTCGCCGTACAACAGGCCATCCATCGCCGCCAGATAGGCTGTTTCATTCACGTTGAGCGGCCCGGTCACGGGTGCTGCCGCAACGGAAACCTTACCGGCCCGCTGGATCCGCGCGGTCGTCAGGGGATGGGTGCGCGCCCAGGCCGGGGTCGCGTTCGAGCCGCCACCGGACGCGCGGGCGGAATACTCGTCCTGTCGTTGCAGCGCGGCCAAAGCATTCGAAATACCATCACGCGGATAGCCGGCGGCGGGCAAGTTCTGGGTGGCAAAGGCGTCGGCCTCATATTCCTGACTGCGTGAATAGCTGAGCGTCCCCAGTTGGGCCGCCTTGCCAGCCAGCTGACCGATCTCTTCGGACTTGGCCACGGCGCCGACCAGAACCGCAGCCAACCCTGTGAGGACCTGCTGGTTCCGTTGCCGGGCAAAGTGCTTGCGCGCCACGTGGCCGACCTCATGGCCCAACACACCGGCCAGTTCGGCCTCGGTGTTCAGAATGCTGAGCAGGCCCCGCGTCACATAGATGCCACAGCCAGGCGGTGCGGCGAACGCGTTGATGATCTCGCTGTTGATCAGGGTGAAAGTGCAGCGCCCGCCCATGCCACTGGCTGCTGCGACCTTTTCACCGATCCGGGTGACATAGGCTGACTGTGGACCCACATAGGCGCCGCCCATGCTGTCCACGAATTTGGCCTGTTGCTGGCGCTCCTGTTCGGAGGTCCGTAGCTGCGCCTGGGCCGGGACAGCGGCAGCGCCCGCCAACGCCAGGACCAGAAGTGGCACCAATTTCCGAATGCTGCCCAACCTGAGTTGCATGTGCTGTCCCTGTAACTGGTCGACTCGCTCCCCGGCCGGGAGCGGTCGATTGCCGATGAGCGTGACTCAGCCTTGCTGTAGAGTGTACTTCGAAATCTCGTCCGTCGCAGGCCCATAGCAAGAAACACAGCTGATCGAGGTCCGCGGCCGGGCCCGGACCAGGAGGAAACCCCGAATGCGCTTGTCCGTCATTGCCAGCCTGCTGCTCCTGGTCGCATCGCCGTCATTGGCTGCCGACGCCAGATGGATTGGCACCTGGGGCGCCTCACCTGTCCCACCCATGACCGCAGCGCCAGGCGTCGAGGCGCGCCGCGTCAGCCCCACATTCACGAACCAGACGATTGTCCAGACCCTGAGGTTGAGCGCGGGTGGTCAACGGCTGCGGGTGCGGTTCACCAATGAGTACGGCGCCAAGCCCCTGGCCATCGGCGCCGCTCGCGTGGTTCTCCTGACGCCTGAGGGTAGCGTCGTCGCGGGAAGCGAGCGGGTCGTGACGTTTTCCCGGGCCAGCGCGACCACAATCCCGGCGGGCGCGCCTCTCCTCAGCGATCCGATTGATCTGAAGACCAGCGGCCTCGCCCGGCTCCGGGTCAGTCTGTTCCTGCCCGAGGATACGGGACCCTGCACCTGCCATATGACCGGAGGAGACCTGGTCCAGGTCTCGCCGCCCGGCGACTGGACCGGCCGCGATCTGCCCCCGGCCACCGGACCGGCACAGTACCGCGCGTTTGCGTCGGGCATCGAGGTTGAAACCAAGGTC
>JANNFM010000031.1:0-18514 GCA_031379795.1 Alphaproteobacteria bacterium | reverse complement strand
CGCTGAGGATGGCCAACCACGGCCTCAACGCCACCGAGATCGCTGAAATCCTGCGACTGCCTCCGACCCTCGAGGCCGAGTGGTACACCCGCAGCTACTACGGCACGCTCAATCACAACGCCAAGGCGGTCTACCAGCGCTATCTCGGCTGGTTCGACGGCAACCCGGCCAACCTGCACAAGCATCCGCCCGAAGCGGCAGGCCGGCGCTACGTCGCGGCCATGGGTGGCGCGGACCGCCTGTTGACCGAGGCGAAAACCGCCTTCGCCGCCGGGGACTACCGGTGGGTGGCCGAGCTGGTGGGCCATCTGGTTTTCGCCGAGCCCGGCAGCATCGCCGCCCGGGCCCTGCAGGCCGACGCGCTGGAACAGATGGGCTATCAGGCCGAGTCCGGGCCCTGGCGCGACTTCTACCTGACCGGCGCCCAGGAGTTGCGCAATCCGCGTCCGCCCGGCGAGAAGCCGCGCCAGGCCGCCGCCGGCCAACTCCGCACCCTGCCCGCCGACAGCCTGCTGGATTCGCTATCCGTGCGGTTGAATGGTGAAAAGGCGGGAGACATTGAGATCGATATCACCCTGCTCTTCACCGACACCGGCGAGCGGTTTTCCGTCCGGGTCGAAAACGCCGTTCTCCACCATCGGGCGGGCGCGACCGGCCCCGACGTCAGCCTGACCCGCGACCTGCTCGTCGATCTGGTGGTCGGAGCCAAGGCGCCGGACGAGGCCGAACTTCGGGGTCCAGGCGCTGCTCAGTTGGTCACCCTGTTGTCGATGCTGGATCGCTTTGATCTCTGGTTCGAAATCTCGGCGCCTTAGACCCGGGCTTCAGATCATTTGGCTTGTTCGCGAAACACCAGGGCGATCATGATGGATCAGCTTCCGCGAGGCAGGCTCAACCGGGCGTCTAAACCACCGCGGAAGCGGAACCACTGCCAATGGCGAACGAGTTGCAAATGTTGAGCAAGTTTGGCGATGAAATCTGGATCGCCGACGGCCCGATCGTCCCGGCCGCTGCAGGATTCCGCTACCCGACCCGAATGGTTGTGATCCGGCTGCCGGGGAGTGCCCTTTTTGTCTGGTCACCGGTGGCGCTTGCGGATGAACTGCGCAACGCCGTGGATGCGCTGGGTACCGTGCAGTTCCTCATTGCGCCGAATACCCTGCACCATCTGCACCTCAGCGCGTGGCGGGCTGCCTACCCCGAAGCGCGACTTTATGGGCCGCACGCCCTGAGAACGAAGCGCTCGGATCTCGTTTTCGACGACGATCTCATCGACATCCCGCCGCCGGAATGGTCGGAGGGGATCGAACAGGTGCTCGTGGGCGGCAACTTGATCACCACAGAGGTGGTCTTCTTCCACCGCAAGAGTGGCACAGCGGTCTTTACCGACCTGATCCAGCAGTTTGAGCCGACATGGTTCAACGGTTGGCGCGCGGTCGTGGCCAGACTGGATTTGATGGTCGGACCTGAACCCGCTGTCCCCCGAAAATTCCGGGCCGCGTTTCTGGACCGCAAGGCGGCGAGGTCCGCCCTGCGGCGAATTCTGGCCTGGCCTGTCGACAAGGTGCTGATGGCCCATGCGCCCCCGATTGAGTACGGCGGGCATGCGTTCCTGACGCGGGCGTTTCGATGGCTGAATCCCTGAACGGCTGATCCGCCCTATTTGACCCCCAGCGGACGCAGGCGCTTCCAGGCCTCGATGAACTGCACGGCGGCCCCGACGAAAACATTGGTCTCGACCTCGCCGATCAGCGCGGTCGCATTGCGGGGGTCAAGTTTGCTCCAGGACCCGGTGTCGGTCATATCCCGGGTGGCCGTCCCCTTGCCGGTCGACTCCGCCTTCAGCGCTTCGGCCAGGAACACCAGAGTGGCGGTCGGGTCACCGGCTTCCACAAGGGGCAGCATGGCCTGAAGGTGCGGTTTCAGAGTCAGTTTCGCCGGGCGCCCGACCGTGGGGTTGGCCAATCCCGGCGTCAGATAGAGCGTGTTGCTGAGTTCACTGACACCACCATGCCGGTCGAAAGGTTTCGGGACATCCGCGGCGCCCGTTCGGGGCGATCTGGGGGCGAATGGGGCTGCGGCCTCGTTCAGCTCGACAGCAATCCCGGCCGTCTCCTGGTTGATCCGATCCACGATGAAGCGGCTGGTCGCCAGATTGCCGCCATGGGAGTTGAGGATCAGGAACCGCTTGAAACCGTGGTGGATCAGGCTCTGTACGGCCTCGAAATAGACCCGCTGCACGGTCTCGGCCGACAGAGTGATCGTGCCGGGAAATCCCATGTGATACGGCGAGTTTCCGGGGAGCAGGATGGGCGCGACCAGCACGTCCGTCTTCTGCGCGATCAGCTTGGCGCGTTCCGTGCCGTTCAGAAAATCGGTTCCGAGGGGCCCGGCGATGCCGTGCTCCTCAATGGCGCCGACCGGAATGATCACCATGTCCGACCGTTTCAGAAGATCGTCGACCTCCATCCAGGTCATTTCCGGCAGGTAGTTTTTCGTCTTGTGCGCCTGCCAGAGCGGATTGGTGGCGGGTGCAGGCTCGGCAGCCAACGCGGATGTCCCGGCCAATGCCGCACCCACCATCGCAACAATACTCAATCTGACCGCAGTAAATCGCGCCATGGCCATCACCTCGCCCACCATTCAACCGGGTCCTGACCCTAGCCGGTGTTTGAGCGCTTCGCCTACTTCTGGATCGGTCGCCCAACCGGTCGGGCTGGCGGCAATGGCTTCGGCCCGTCCAGATCTTCGGCAAGCAGTCCTCTCACGAAATCTGGCAGCCAAGGGTTCCGGCCGGGTTTCATCCGCTCGGCGCGATAGATATGGCCGAGGTCGGCGTAGGCGCGGTCAAAATCCTTGTTGACGATCACGTAGTCGTAAGCCTGCCAGTGGTCGATTTCCTCGCGGCCCAGGGCCAGACGCTGCTTGATGATTTCAACGCTATCCTGGGCGCGCGCATGCAGCCGTCGCGCCAGGTCCGACCACGATGGCGGCAGAACAAAAACCCGCACGCTATCCAGCGGCGCCAGTTCGGCCACCTGCTTCGCACCCTGCCAGTCGATATCGAACAGTACGTCCTTGCCGAGGTCGAGAGCCGCCATCACCGGCGCCTTGGGTGTGCCGTAAAGCTGATGGTTGACCTCAGCCCATTCCAGCAGCTCACCCGCCGCGATCATGGCGTCAAAGTCCGGGCGGCTCTTGAAAAAGTATTCGCGGCCCTCCTCCTCGCCGGGACGTGGCGCGCGCGTCGTGGCCGAGATCGACAGCGTCATGTCTGCATGGTCGGCCACCAGTCTGCGCGACAGCGACGTCTTGCCCGCCCCCGAGGGGCTGGACACCAGCAGTAAGAGGCCCCGCCGAACGGTTTCCCACGGCTTGGCGTGCTCATCGGTCGGCGGCGTCATTCCGGGTCCTCAATGAGCGGGTTGTCACTCCACATTTTGCACCTGCTCGCGGAATTGTTCGATCGTGGCTTTGAGGTCCAGTCCCAGCGTGGTCAAGGCCGGAAGGGTCGATTTTGAACAGAGCGTGTTGGCTTCACGCATGAATTCCTGGGTGAGGAAGTCCAGCTTGCGGCCCACCGCGCCATTCGTAGCCAGATGTTCCCGCGCGGCCGCGACATGGCCAGACAACCTGTCCAACTCTTCGCGAACATCGGCCTTTATCGCCATGGCGGCGGCTTCCTGCAGGATCCGCTCGGGAGTCGCCGCATCAGAGGCCAGCTCTATCAACCGCGCCTGATAGCGCGCCTTCAGCGCTGCCGGCTGTCCTGACGCCACTTCGCCCGCCTGGCCTGTGAGTTCGCCGATGCGGCTTACCTGGCCGCTGAGCACCGGCAACAGTGAGGCACCCTCTTCCCGACGAGACGCCAGAAGGTCGTCCAGCGCCACGTTGATCGAAGCGCCCATCGCCGACTCCAGTTCGGCAACGACCTCCGGATCCAGTCCGGAGTCCTCGGCTTCAATCACACCCCGGAGCGCCAGCAGGCCGTCCAGGCGAGGCGGGGTCGCCCGGCCTTCGCTGACGTATACGGCACCAGCGGCAAGATAGCGCTCAATCTGCTCATGGTTGACCCGCACGGACCCCGCGCCCTCGGCCCGTTTTGCCTGAACGCCGACTGTAATGTTGCCGCGCTGGAACCGCGCCTGCGCGCCTTCGCGGGTCAGCCGCTCAAGGCCATCAAAACCGGGAGGGCCACGGAACCGGGTCTCAAGGTTGCGTCCGTTGACGCTGCGTGCCTCTACGGCCCAGGTCCAGGCCTCGAGTGCCCCCTCGGCCCGCCCAAACCCTGTCATCCCTGAAATCGGCATCTAGTTCGCCTCCGCCGCTTTCGCTCGCTCGATCTCACGCCATCGCGCCACATTGCGTTTATGCGCCTCGTAGGTCGCGGCGAACGCATGCCCGCCCGTCCCATCCGCGACAAAGAACAGCTCATCTGTCTTCGGCGGATCCAGCACGGCCGCCAGGGCTTCTCGACCCGGATTGGCGATGGGCGTCGGCGGCAGACCTGTCACCTTGTAGGAGTTGTAGGGCCCTGTCGCCGCCAGCTCCGACGCGCGCAGGCCCCGCCCCAGCGGTCGACCCTTTGAAATCCCGTAGATGATGGTCGGGTCGCTTTGCAGCGGCATTCCCAGACGCAGGCGATTGACGAACACCGCCGCCACGCGTGGGCGCTCGGCCGCAACGCCGGTCTCTTTCTCGACTACAGAGGCGAGAATAACCGCTTCCTCGGGGGTTTCCAAGGGTAACCCCGGTTGTCGCAAGGCCCACAGTTCGGCAACGACCTCGTCGCGCGCCGTACTCATGCGCCGGATCACATCGGCGCGGGTTTCGCCGCGTCGGAGTTGATAAGTGTCGGGCAGCACGGCGCCTTCAGCAGGCATCGCGACGGAGCCTTTCAGCTCGGCCTTCGCCATTACGGCGTCCCAGACCATGCCGCTGGTCCAGCCTTCAGGAATGGTGATCTGCAAGCGCAGGGTCCTACCAGCCCGGATGTCGGCCAGCACCTGGCGCATCGAGACTCTCGAGCGGAACCGATACTCGCCCGCCTTCAGATCGGCGGCTCCACCCGTCACGCGAGCGGCCACCGAGAACAGACCTGCGGAAGAGATCACGCCCGCACCCTTCAGGGCTTTGCCGATTTCACCGAGCCCGGCCCCATTGTCGAGGGTGACTATCGTTGCGGCCCCGGACCGAGCCGCTGGCCCTGGCCCGGCATAGGTCCACACTTCCACCAACGCGAGCAGGAGGCCCAGGCCCAACGCAATCGCCACGCCTCCGCCGGCCGCGCGTCGGCTCAGGCGGCGTCGGCTCATGTGTACCGCTTGAACAGCACCGAGGCGTTGGTGCCGCCGAAGCCGAAGCTGTTGGACAGGGCAATATTGATGCCCATCGGCTTGGCCTTGTGCGGCACCAGGTCGATGGCCGTCTCGACCGACGGATTGTCCAGGTTGATGGTCGGCGGTGCGACCTGGTCGCGGATCGCCAGACACACAAAGGCCGCCTCGATGGCCCCAGCCGCACCCAGCAGGTGCCCCGTTGCACCTTTCGTCGAACTCATGGTCACGCTGGCAGCGTGGCTACCCAGCAGCCGTTCCACGGCGCGCAGTTCGATCTCGTCACCCAGCGGCGTCGAGGTGCCGTGGGCGTTGATGTAGTCGATCTCAGACGGGTCGATGCCCGCATCCTTGATCGCCGCCTTCATGGCCCGGAATCCACCGTCGCCGTCCTCGGCCGGGGCGGTGATGTGATAGGCGTCGCCCGCCATCCCGTAGCCGATGATCTCGGCATAGATCTTGGCCCCACGCGCCAGGGCGTGCTCCAGTTCCTCAACCACAACGATGCCAGCGCCCTCGCCCATGACAAAGCCGTCGCGGTCCTTGTCGTAGGGTCGGCTGGCCTTCTGCGGAGTCTCGTTGAAGTCGGTCGACATGGCGCGGCAAGCGATGAACCCGGCGATGCCGACGGGCACCACGCTGGCCTCGGCGCCACCGGCCACCATCACGTCGGCGTCGCCGTACTTGATCATCCGGCACGCGTCGCCGATGGCGTGGGCGCCTGTGGCGCAGGCAGTGACCACCGCGTGGTTCGGACCCTTGAAGCCGTGGCGAATCGAAACCTGTCCCGACACCAGATTGATCAGCGCCGAGGGGATGAAGAACGGGCTGACCTTGCGGGGCCCGTTTTCGTGCAACTGGATCGCGGTCGCGGCAATCGTGCCCAGGCCGCCGATGCCAGAACCGATCATCACGCCGGTGCGCTCTCGGTCCTCGTCGGTTTCTGGAACCCAGCCCGAATCGCGCACAGCCTCATCGGCCGCCGCGATCCCGTAGAGGATGAAGTCATCGACCCGGCGACGGTCCTTGGCCGACATGGTCGCATCTGGATCAAAGCTGCCCGGGATATCCGCCCCGCCGCCGCCCTGACCGTCGGTGCGCGGCACCTCGCAGGCGACCTGGCAGGCCCAGCCTTCAACATCAAAAGCGCTGATCTTGCCAGCACCGGACTCGCCGGCCAGAATCTTCTTCCAGGTGTGTTCGGTGCCCTGCCCCAGCGGAGTCAGGAGCCCGATTCCGGTGACGACAACTCGACGCATGGGCTTGCCTCAAAAACGAAACCGCCGCGCCATCGGGACGGACCCAGGGACGCGGCGGCCTGTGATTACGGTATTAAGATACCAGGCAGCCTAGCCGCCCAGCTTCTCGCCGATGAACTTCACGGCGTCGCCGACGGTCTGGATATGCTCCGCCGCATCGTCAGGAATTTCGATGTCGAATTCTTCCTCGAACGCCATGACCAGTTCGACGTTGTCGAGGCTGTCGGCGCCCAGATCGTCGATAAAGCTGGCCTTCTCGGTGACTTTTTCGGGGTCGGCATCGAGGTGCTCGATAACGATTTTGCGGACACGTTCTAGGACGTCGGACATTTCAGTAGGTCCCTCAAGGCTTGGTCAGGTGTTTGTCTCGACGACGTCGGCTTGCAAGTCAACTGTCGCCGTAGGTGTTCAAATCCGGTTGCCGGGTAGCATGTTCGTTCCGGACTGGCGATATCAGATCATGGCCATCCCGCCATTCACATGAAGCGTCTGTCCCGTGACGTAGGCGGCCGCATCCGAAGCCAGATAGGCACACGCCGCCGCGACATCAGCGCCCACGCCCAGCCGACCCGTCGGAATGGTCGTCAGGATCTGGGCTTTCTGGGCCTCGGTCAGGGCTTCGGTCATCGGGCTCTCGATAAAGCCCGGCGCCACACAGTTGACCGTGATTCCCCGGGTCGCCACTTCCTGGGCCAGGGCTTTGGAGAAGCCGATCATTCCGGCCTTGGAGGCGGCATAGTTGGTCTGGCCGGGGTTACCCATTACGCCCACAACCGAGGTTATGCCGATGATGCGACCCGAGCGTCGCTTCATCATCCCCTTCACGGCGGCGCGGCTGAGCCGGAAATAGCTTTCCAGATTGACCTTCAGGACGGTTTCCCAGTCCTCGTCCTTCATACGCAGCAGCAGGCCGTCCTTCGTGATGCCGGCGTTGGCTACCAGGATGTCGATGGGTGCGCCGGCAATGGCCTCAGCTGCGGCGATCAGCCCGTCGACGGACGCCGGGTCCGAGAGATTTGCCGCCGCTATCGAAACACGATCCCCCAGGCTCGAGGCCAGTTCCTGAAGCACCGTCTCGCGGGTCCCGGAAAGCACGACGTGGGCGCCCTGGGTATGCAGCGTTCGGGCGATCTCCGCGCCGATGCCGCCTGTCGCGCCGGTAACGAGCGCGGTTTTGCCGGTCAATTCGAACATAGGAAATTCCTCAGAGGGATTTTGCGAAAGCTTCCAGGTCGGCGGGCACGTTCAACGCCACGGCCTCTGCGTCAGGCGCGATTCGCTTGGCCATGCCGGACAGCGCCTTGCCAGCCCCGGCCTCGGCGAAGCGCGTCACGCCGCCGCTTTCAGCGAGCCAGGTCATGGTCTCGCGCCAACGGACCCGGCCTGTTACCTGTTCGATCAACAATTGGCGCAGGGTCTCAGGATCGTTGGTGGCCTGGGCCGTCACATTGGCCACAACCGGCGCTCTCGGGGCCACGATCGTCGCCTCGGCCAGCGCGCGCGCCATCTCGTCTGCCGCAGGCTGCATCAAGGGACAATGGAACGGGGCCGAGACATTCAACAGGATCGCCCGGGCCCCCAGCGCCTTGGCCTTCTCGATGGCCAGATCGACGGCGGCCTTGGTGCCCGAGATCACGACGTTGCCATGATTGTTGTCGTTGGCAACCACGCAGACACCGACGGCCGACCCGGCCATTGCGGCTTCCTCGGCCAGCGCCACATCCGCCTTGGGTCCGATCAACGAAGCCATGGCGCCCTCGCCCACCGGTACAGCCCGCTGCATCGCCTGGCCCCGCAATTTCAGGAGCCGCGCTGTGTCCGCAAGCGTGATCGCGCCGGTCGCTGCCAGGGCCGAGTATTCGCCGAGGCTATGCCCAGCCACAAACGCAGCCCGCTCGATCCCCACACCGAACTCCCGTTCCAAAGTCCGCATCACCGCCATACTGACGGCCATCAGCGCAGGTTGGGCATTTTCAGTCAGAGTCAGCTGATCCTCCGGACCATCTCGCATCAGGATCGAGAGCTTTTGCTCCAGCGCATCATCGACTTCCTGAAAGACTTCCCGCGCCGAAGCGAAAGCCTGTGACAACTCCTGGCCCATGCCGAGGGCCTGGCTGCCCTGGCCGGGAAAGATAAAGGCAAGGCTCATGATCACAGCTCCGCTCACTGGTGATTCCAGGCGGTGAGCGTTAGGGGATAGCGTCACTCGCCACAAGACGAGGACGCCAGGACCGTATCCCATGAGAGCTGTGATCCGCCGCGACAAACGCTTGATCTGTGACGAGATCGCCGACCTCACGCCTGGGGACGGTCAGGTGTTGGTCAAAACGCTGGCCTGCGGCATCTGCGGGTCTGACCTGCACTCGCTTCACCACATGGAACACATGATTGCGACGACCCGGCGTGGAGCGGCCTCGCTGGGCGCCGGCAGCTTCGATCCGACAGCCGACACCGTATTCGGCCATGAGTTCTGCGCCGAAATCCTTGACTTTGGACCTGGGACTACCGGTGTCCTGAAGTCAGGGACACGCGTGGTGTCCATGCCTGTCACCCTGACCTCAACAGGGGTCGAGGCGTTGGGGTTCTCAAACCGGCTTCCCGGCGGCTTCGCCGAGCGCATGATCCTCAGCGAGGCCCTGTTGTTGCCCGTGCCAAACGGCCTGCCGACCGACAGCGCCGCCATGACCGAACCCTTCGCGGTCGGGGCCCACGCGGTCGCCAAGGCCCGCCTGGACCCGGATTCTGTAACGTTGGTCGTGGGATGCGGCCCGGTCGGCCTGGCCGTGATCGCCGGACTGAAGGCGAATGGCCACGGCCCGGTCATCGCGTGCGACTACTCGCCCCGCCGCCGCGCCGCTGCCGAGCGACTGGGGGCCGACATCGTCATAGATCCCGCCGTCGAAAGCCCCCACGCTCGCTGGGAGGGCTTCGGTGTTCCGACCGCCCGCGCCGCGCAAAGCATGGCGCGGATGTTGGGCAAGACGTTTGGCAGGCCCGTCGTCTTCGAGTGTGTGGGATCACCCGGCATACTGCAGTCCCTGATCGAGGCGGCCCCGGCCGGCAGCCAGATCGTCGTGGCCGGCGTGTGTATGGAAACCGACCGGATCGAGCCGGCCATCGCCATCACCAAGGAAATCGAACTGAGCTTCGTTCTGGCCTACACGCCAGACGAGTTCGCCCTGACCCTGCATCGACTTGCAGAGGGCATCATTGATGTGACCGGACTGGTGACGGCCGGTGTTGGTCTGGAGGGTGTTGCAGGAGCTTTCCGGGACCTCGGTGACCCGGAAGCGCACGTCAAGATCATGGTTCGGCCCAATGGCTAAAGTGTCGACATTTCACGCTGGCTGACGAACAGTCCCGACTACACCCGCATTCCGAAACGCGGTATCCAGCCGCATCGAATCCGCCACTGCCCCAAGGACGCCGCCAAATGAAGTCCACCCTTATTGCCCTGGCCGCCGCTGCCATCGCTGCGACCCCGGCGTTTGCTGCGCTCAAGGCGGGCGACAAGGCACCCGACTTTACCGCTCCGGGTTTCCAGGCGGGCAAGGCATTGACCTTCTCGCTGGCGGAAGCCCGCAAGAAGGGCCCGGTGGTCCTCTATTTCTTCCCCGCCGCCGACACTGCCGACTGCAACCTGGAAGCCAAGATGTTCGCTGATGCCATGCCGCAGTTCGCAGCCAACGGCGCTACGGTGATCGGCGTCACTGCAGGCCAACTTGGAAAACTCCAGCAAATCTCGGCCGATACCGACAAATGCTCAGGAAAATTTCCAGTGGCTGCGGATCCAGGCGCCAAGATCGCAAGGCAATACGACGCGGTTATGGTGGTCAAACCGGATTGGTCCGACCGGACCTCCTACGTCATTTCGCCCAAGGGTGATGTGATACACGCCTACTCAAAACTGGATCCATCGGAACATGTGGCCCAGACCTTGGGTGCCGTGAAGGCGTTCAACGCCAAGCGGTAGTCATCCCGCTTTGCCGCACCTGACCCCGCGGGTGGCGAATTGCCTTGCCGGAACGGGGGTTTTCCCTTATCTGCCCGCCTCTTCACGGAAGGCGGTCTCTCGCGGAGCGCAATCAGGTCGGAAACGCCCTGCCCGCCGCGCCAGAGATCCATCGTGACTGTCGGACTTCCGCCGACGGCCACGCCGCCATCCACAACGGAAGAGGACACATGGCACTCTACGAACACGTTGTTATCTCGCGGCAGGATATCTCGCCGCAGCAGGCCGAAGCGTTGAACGACACGCTGAAGCACCTCATCGAAGAAGGCGGCGGCAAAGTCGCCAAGATCGAATACTGGGGCCTGCGCAACCTCACTTTCCGCATCAAGAAGAACCGCAAGGGTCACTATTCCCTCCTGTCGATCGACGCACCGTCGGACATCGTCAAGGAAATGGAACGCCAGCTGTCGATCAATGAAGACGTGCTGCGCTACATGACCATTCGTGTGGAAGAACTCGACCTCGAGCTTTCACCGGTTCTCGCCCGCCGCGATCGCGACCGCGAACGCCGCGATGACGCACCTCAGTTTTAAGAAAGGGAGGCCAACGCAATGACTGACGAAACCTCCGCCGCGCCCGCCGCGGGTGCCGCCGCCGGTGGCCAACGCCGCCCCTTCTTCCGCCGCCGCAAGGTTTGCCCGTTCTCGGGCGCCGGCGCACCGAAGATTGACTACAAGGACGTAAAGCTCCTGCAGCGTTACGTGTCCGAGCGCGGCAAGATCGTGCCGTCGCGGATCACCGCCGTGTCGGCCAAGAAGCAACGCGAGTTGGCCCGGGCCATCAAGCGCGCGCGCTTCCTGGCGCTCCTCCCCTACGTCGTGAAGTAAGGAAGGGCTCAGCACATGAAAGTCATTCTGCTCGAGCGCGTTGAGGGCCGTGGCGCCCTTGGCGATGTGATCGTTGTCAAAGACGGTTACGCCCGCAACTTCCTGCTCCCCCGCCACAAGGCGCTTCGCGCCAATGCGGCGAATATGAAGGTGTTCGACGCCCAGCGTGCCGATATCGAGGCCCGCAACGCCAAGGCCAAGGAAGCCGCTGGCGAGACCGGCGTTAGCCTGGACGGTACGTCCTACATTCTGATCCGTCAGGCTGGCGAAAGCGGCCAGCTTTACGGTTCAGTTTCGGGTCGTGATGTGGCCGACGCGGTGAATGCCGAAGGCGGCAAGATCGAACGCGCCATGGTCGTCCTGGACAAGCCCATCAAGACCTTGGGCCTGCACGAAGTGAAAGTCCGTCTGCACGCGGAAGTCATCATCACGGTGACCCTGAATATCGCGCGCAGCCAGGACGAAGCCGAACGCCAGGCACGCGGTGAAAACGTGATCAACTCACAGTTCGAGGAAGATCGCGCCGCCGACGAACAGGCCGCAGCCGACATGCTTGCAGGCGGCGCCGGCACGCATGTGGATTTCGAACGCTCCGACAGCTGACCCAACCGTCGGCATTCGGTGAGATCAGACGGCGCGGGAGTCTCTCCCGCGCCGTTTTGTCGACACTGTTGCTGAATTGTCATTGTGTCGAGAACGATGCGCCCTAGATAACTCAAGAAATTTAGCGACTTGGCATTCGCCGGCGCAGTCTTGAGGGCGAACCCATGCAACTTCGACACTATCTATTCGCGGCCGCGTCGGCCGCCAGCCTGCTTGCAAATTCAGCTCAGGCTCAGACCGCGTCTGCGCCGGCCGACGTCGAGGAACTGATTGTCACGGGGACGCGCACCGAAGGCCGCACCCGGTTGGAGTCGCTGGCGCCCGTGGATGTGATCAGCCAGGACGCCCTCAGCAAGGCCGGCGTCAGCGAGTTGAACCAGGCGCTCTCCATCGCCCTGCCCTCCTTCAACTTCCCACGCCCCGGCCTCGCCGACGGCACCGACACGATCCGCCCCGCCACCCTTCGCGGCCTGTCGCCGGACCAGACCCTGGTGCTGGTCAATTCCAAGCGCCGGCACTCTGCGGCGCTGGTCAATGTCAACGGCACGATCGGTCGCGGCTCGTCCGCCGTCGACCTCAACACGATCCCGGCCGGCATCGTTCAGTCGATTGAAGTCCTGCGCGACGGCGCCTCGGCGCAATACGGCTCGGACGCAATCGCCGGGGTCCTGAACCTGCGTCTGCGCGAAGCCCGCAGCGGCGGTAACATCACGGCGACCTATGGCGCCCGCGTCACGACGGTCAGCACCCTGGTGGCGCCGACGCCCAACGGCGCGAACTTCACGGTCGCCGACAAAGCCAAGTACGACCGCACCGACGGTGAAACGGTCAACCTCAGCGGATGGCTCGGTCTGCCATTGGGTCAGGATGGCTTTCTGACCTTGGCCGCCGAATTCCTCGATCAGAACAAGACGATCCGCACTGCGCCGGACTGGCGACAGCAGTACCCTCTGATCGCTGGAGCTTTCGATCCCCGCGAAGCGACGTTTGAGCGCCGAAACGCCTGGTATGGCGAACCGAATGTTTCTCAGTACACGGCCTTCGCGAACGCGGGATATGACCTGAGCGATACGACCTCGCTGTACGGCTGGGCCAGCTATCAGAACCGCGACTCCACCTCGGCCGGATTCTTCCGCCGTGCGCTGGATGATCGCAACATCACCTCGATCTACCCGAACGGCTTCCTGCCCCTGATCAATCCTGAGGTTCAGGACTTCTCCGCCGGCGGCGGCGGGACCTGGAAGCTGGGCGAGTGGAGCATGGACACCTCGGTGGTCTATGGCTCCAACAGCATGGACTTCACGATCCGAGACACCCTGAACCGGTCGATCGGCCCCAGCAGCAAGACAGTCTTCGACGCGGGCGGCTTTGACTACAACCAGCTGGTGGGTAACCTCTCGGGAACTCGCACTTTCGATGCCGGTCTGGCCGAGCCGCTCAATGTGGCGGCCGGGATCGAGCTTCGCCGCGAGGGCTACAAGATCCACGCCGGGGAGCCGGACTCTTTCCGCAATGGCGGTGTGCTGCTGAATGGCGCGCCCACCCCATCGGGCGCCCAGGTGTTCCCAGGATTCCGTCCGGACAACGTGGTCGACAAGGATCGCACCTCGGTCGGCGTGTACCTGGACCTGGAAGCCAAGATCACCGATCAACTTCTGATGTCCGGGGCCGTCCGGGGCGAGAGCTACTCCGACTTCGGCGAAACAGTCACCGGCAAGATTGCGGCACGATACGACGTGTCCGACAGCTTCGCTCTGCGCGGGTCGATCCAGAACGGCTTCCGCGCGCCTTCGCTGCAACAACAGTTCTTCACCGCCACCTCGACCAACTTCATCAACGGCGTGCCGTTTGACATCACGACGTTCCCGGCCACCAACAGTGTCGCGGCCGCTCTGGGGGCAAAGGCACTCGACTCCGAGAAGTCGACGAACTACGCCGCCGGCGCAGTGATCCGCCTGGGTCCGGTGAATGTGACGGTGGACGCCTATCGCATCGAAGTCCGGGACCGGATCGTACTGTCCGAGAACCTCACCCAGGCGAACGTTCGCGCGTTCCTGCAATCCCGAGGCTTCATTGGCATCGGCGGCGGCCGCTTCTTCATCAACGGCGTCGACACCACGACCAAGGGCGTCGACATCGTCGCCAACTACAAGGTGACGACCGAGGCCTTGGGCAGCTTCGCGTTGACCGCCGCTGCGAACTTCAATTCGACCAACGTCACCAAGGTGCCCGTCACTGCGCAGCTGGCGGCTCTGAATCCCGCACCGGTGCTGTTCGACCGCATCAACGTCCTGACGTTCGAGGAGGGTTCGCCCGATTCCAAGATCAGTGGTTCGGTGGATTGGAGCCGAGGTCCCTTTGGCGCCACGCTGCGCGCAACCCGCTATGGCGAAGTCCTCAGTCCCGGCACGACAGCGGCCAACGATCTGACGCTCAATGCGCGGGCCGTCATCGATATGGAGGCTCGGTGGAATGTCACAGAACAGGTTCGCGTCTCGCTAGGCGCGGACAATGTGTTTGACGCCTATCCCACCAAGACCCCTCCGGCGTTGAACACGACGTCGAACACGCCGTTCTCCAACTACTCGCCGTTCGGACGTTCAGGCCGTTACGTCTACGGGCGTGTCGCGCTGACCTGGTAGAACATCTAGGCGGCGCGGGGGCTGCCCGCGCCGCCGCCCGTATCTCGAGCGTGACATCTCGGACGGGGATCGGCATGAGCAGCAGATGACCTCGCCCGACCGCGCACGCTTGACCATTGACCTCGACGCGCTGGCTCACAACCACGCGGTGGTGACCGCCCAAGCGCCGGGCGCCGAGATCGCCGCAGTGGTAAAGTCCGATGGTTACGGACTGGGGGTCGGACCCATTGCGAGGCGCCTCCACGCTGAGGGTGTTCGCAGCTTCTTTGTCGCCCGGGTCGCCGAAGGCGAGGCCCTGCGCGCCGAACTCGGTCATCGGGCTGCGACCATCTATGTCCTCGACGGTCTGTTGGCCGGAACAGCAGAGCGACTGACAGCAGCCGACCTGACCCCGATGATCGCCACTCTGGCCCAGGCGCGCGCCGCGATGCGCCTTGGCAGTACGTCAGGCCTGTCCGGGATCGCACTTCAGATCGACACTGGAATGAACCGGCAAGGCCTCACTTTGACTGAGGCCCAGACGCTGGCCAGCGACCCGGAGTTTCCGGGACCGCTTCTCGTGTCACTCGTCATGAGCCATCTGGGTTCAGCGACGGACCCGACCGAGTCCCGCAATCCGGAGCAACTCGCCCGTTTCCGCGAAGCCTGCGCCCTGTTCCCAGACGCACGGACCAGTCTGTCGGCCTCGGCCGGCGCCTTTCTCGGCCCTGACTATCGCTACGACCTTATCCGTGCGGGGATCAGCCTGTTTGGCGGCGGCCCCGAAGAACGGCCAGACCCGCGCCTGAAGGCCGTCGCAATCCTCACCGCGCCCATCCTCGACATCCGTGACCTCCAGCCCGGCGACCGGGTCGGCTACGGGGCCAGTTTCACAGCAGATCGGCCCATGCGAGTCGCAGTCGTCGCCGCAGGCTACACCGATGGCGTGATCCGCGCGGCCATGGGCAAGGGCCGCGCCTGGGCAGCAGGCGCGCTGCGGCCGCTGCTGGCCGTGAACATGGACCTGCTGGTCATTGACCTAGGCGATGAAGAGGCGGCCATCGGAGACCCGGTCGAACTGCTGGGCTCGCATGTGCTTCTGGACGACGTGGCCGCCGCAGCCGGAACGGTGGCCCACGAGATCCTGGTCAGATTGAGCACCCGCGCGGACCGAATTTACATCGGAGCGTAGTCGCCCCTCAGCCGCCCTTGGCCAAGGCCTCAAGACGCGATGCCCCCACCGCCGTCACAGCGGCCTTGAGTTCGCCCATTCCGACGCCATCACCCTTGACCTGGATCATGAACCGGTCGGCGACCAGGACGCTGTACTCACCGTGGCGCGTGGCCTTGTCATACTGTTCCTGGGTCAGGCGCCCATCCATCTTGCCGACCTTCTCGTAGCCATTCGCCGTCTCCTTTGACGACTTCACATTGAACGCACCAGCCATGCCGGCCAGGGCGCCGGCTGCGCCGAGATCCAGCACCTCCACGGTGATCTGGGCGTCACCGCGCGTGTATCGTCCCTCGGCGCCAGAGCCCGAAATGCCACCTACGCCACCCGTTGAGGAACTGACCTCCGTTCGGGTGAAGCCGCCGATGGTCGCCGGCAGAAAGGTTTTCAGGATGTCCGGGTCGGTCGCCGGAGGACCCTCTCCGCTCTCTATCTGCTTCGAGGCGGCCTCGACCGCCTTGCCGGCCGCCGCCAGCTGACCCAGGTCCACGGAACCCTGACCAGGAACATTGACCGTACCGCTGATCGCCGCCGACGCCTCGATCCGGGAGGCACCGGTGAGCGAGAGAAGGCTGGAAACCACCGCCGCGATCACAAGACTGATCACCACCGCGGCGACCAGAACCACCGCAAAGTAGGGCGTGGCGCGCTCGGCCGGCGCCTTCATCAGTTTCGGCAACCCGAAATAGAGCAGGACCAGGCTGTAAATCCCGCCCACCAGCGCCACGATCCCCAGGGTAGGCGACAGGAGAAACAGTCCTGCGATCCAGGACGCCGTGGGGGCGTAGGCCGCAAGCTTGAAGGCCTGTGTCCGGTCCCTGGTTGCCCCGAAAGTGGGTGCGAGAGCATCGATAATGGCCGCCATGACGAACACCATGCCCAGACTCAGCGCGTAGGTGAGTATGGCCTGGCTGATCAGATAGACCGGCGAGAACCGCAGGCTCACGCCAAAGCCGCCAAAACCAACTCCGGCCCCGAACACCGAGAGTCCGATGAATGTGCAGACCGCCGGGATCAGCGCGAGCGGAATCACATATCCGGTCATCAACCCGCTTACCGTCGCCGGTTCCTGATCAATCTCGTCCCAGGTCGCGCCCGGGCGCAAAAGCAGATTCTTCACCCGCGCCACGAGGTTCGCGCGTGCGGTGCCTGGCTCAATAATGGTCATGATTGTCACCCAACCCAGTTGATCGTCGGCCCCGACGCCAACAGCCTACGCTCATGTTACGCCCTGGCACAGACCCCACGCATCAGGCGCGCTAAGGTCGGCGCATTCGAATCAGGAACACCTCATGGCCCGCGACGGTGCCGCCTATACCTGTCAGTCCTGCGGCGCCGTCCAGACGAAGTGGTCGGGCCAGTGCCCGGCCTGCAACGCCTGGAACAGCCTGGTGCAGGAAATGGCGGGCGGCCCCCCCGGCGCCCTGAAACTGACAAAGCCCGGCCGAAAGGTTCACCTGGCCTTCGAGGGCCTGGATGAAACCACCCCTGCCCCGCCGCGGATCGCCACAGGCGTGGACGAGTGGGACCGGGTCTGTGGCGGTGGCATTGTTCCCGGTTCGGCGATCCTGGTCGGCGGCGACCCCGGCGTTGGGAAATCGACCCTGTTGCTTCAAGTCGCCGCCAGCGCCGCGCGACGCGGCGCGCGCTGCGCCTACATCTCGGGCGAGGAAGCCGTTGAGCAGGTTCGCGCCCGCGCCCAGCGCATGGGGCTGGCCGACGCCAATGTCCGGCTGGCGGCAGAGACGTCGCTGCGCGCCATTCTGGACGGCCTGAAGGCGGAACCCTTTGACCTGGTGGTGATCGATTCCATCCAGACCATGTGGAGCGACGCCCATGAAGCCGGACCCGGCTCGGTAACCCAGGTGCGCGCTGCCTGCCAGGAACTGGTGCGGTTGGCGAAGAAGCGTGGCCTGGCAGTCGTCCTGGTGGGCCACGTCACCAAAGAAGGCGCCATCGCCGGTCCGCGCGTGGTGGAACATATGGTCGACGCGGTGTTCTCCTTCGAAGGCGAGCGCGGCTATCCCTTCCGCATTCTTCGCGGAGCCAAAAACCGCTTCGGCGCCACCGACGAGATCGGCGTGTTCGAGATGGGAGATCAGGGCCTCGCCGAGGTGAAGAACCCCTCGGCGCTGTTCCTCAACACCTCGGGCGAGCGGGCGGCGGGTGCGGCAGTATTTGCGGGCATCGAGGGTTCACGCCCGGTGCTGGTGGAAATCCAGGCCTTGGTGGCGCCGTCAGCCTACGGGACCCCGCGACGGGCCGTCGTCGGCTGGGACAGCGGCAGGTTGGCCATGGTGCTGGCCGTGCTGGAATCGCGATGCGGGCTCAGTCTGGGCGACCGCGATGTCTATCTGAACGTGGCCGGGGGCTTGCGGATCTCCGAACCCGCGGCGGATCTGGCCGCTGCCGCGGCGCTGGCCTCATCCGCGCTGGATCAGGCGCTGCCGCAAGACTGCGTGGTGTTCGGTGAGATCAGCCTGTCCGGAGACGTGCGTTCGGTCAGCCGTATGGATGGGCGCATGAAGGAAGCCGCAAAGCTGGGCTTCCGACGCGCTCTGGGTCCCACGGGCGCGGATGCACCGTCAGGCTTGTCACTGATCGGTGCCGGCCGTTTGTCCGACG
>JANNFM010000019.1:0-13135 GCA_031379795.1 Alphaproteobacteria bacterium | reverse complement strand
GATGCGGCTCGTTGATCACGCTGTAGGGTCCGGCGCCCTGGCGAGACGTGTTGAGCTCATTGCGCCCCAGCACCCTGGTCCGGTTACGCTGCGCCCGGGGATCGCGGCCTGCGCTACGAGTGATCTCCGGCACGAGATCCTCTTCCCAGCGGCTGACCTCCGGCATGTCGATCTGGCTGTCTTTGTTGAGGTCGATCTGGAGAAACCAGGCTTGGGAGTCGGCGCGGAATTCATCGCGTGTGAGCGCGCCGTCCGCGTCCTTGTCGGCCTCGGCGAACCAGTCGGCGACAGGATAGGGTCGTCCCGGCGCGGCGCGGAAGGGTTTGCCAGCGGGGCTGATGAAGAGCTGCGCCTGCGGGGGGCGGGGACCATCGTCCGGCTCCTGATCGTCAAACCCCGGCGGTGGGCCGGCGGTGGCGCAGGCCGCGCACAACAAAGCCAGCGCCGTGACCACGATCCCGCTCTTCATCACCATGGCTGTCCTCGACGTGCGTTTGCGGGATCGTGACGCGCAAAAAGCGGCCGCGCGTTGTCCGTTCACGCCACAATGGCGTCATACGCGGTGCAAGGCTGCTAGTTTTTGCCGAAGCGGACGTCCGTGCCGCCCACCGGCAGGTCGATGGTCATGCCGTCCACGGCCAGGCGCCAGTCCAGCTTGCCACCGTCGTCCATGCCCTTGGTGAAGGCTTCGGGCGTGTAGACGGGCAGGCCGGCCTGGGTGAGGTGGGTCAGCACCAGGGCCTTGACGCCAGCGGCCCGGGCCAGATCCGCCGCCTCAACGGGTTCTGTGTGATAGGTGACGGTGTCGCCCATGATCGAACTCATCCGTGCGGCGCCTTGCCGCTTCAGGGCCTGACTCACCATCTGGGTCATGGCGTTGACCTGCGCCTCGTGGATCAGGACGTCGGCGCCCTTGGCGGCGACAGCCAGCGGCGGCCATTTCCGGGTGTCGCCGCTGATCACCACCGAACGGCCCTTGTAGTCAAAGCGGTAGCCAAACGCCGGCGAGGCGGGGTCATGGGCCACGCGGATCGCCGTGACCGTCAGGTCCCCGTCCTTCCAGGCCTCGGCGGTGCCATCGGGCTTTGCGATGGTGACGATCTTGGATTTCAGCAGGCCTGCGGGCAGAGAGAACTGGATCCCGTCGTGCTCGTGGTGCGCCTTGCGGAAATCATGGTCGTTCGCGTAGGACAGGTTGAAACCGGCCGCCAGCTTGTCCACCCCGGCAGGTCCCACCACCGCCAGCGCCTGCGGCCGCCCGGCCACCCAGCTTTGCATGTTGAACTCGCCCAGATCGCCGATGTGGTCGGAATGCAGGTGGGTGATGAACACCGCTTTGGCTGTGGCCAGCGGCAGGCGCCACAGCTGGAGATTCTCCGTCGCTTCCGGGCCGATATCCACCAGATAGAGCGCCCCGCCCGCCTGGATCGCGGTGCACGGCTTGGCCCGCCCGACAATCGGCAACGGCCCCGAGGTGCCACAGAAAATCACCTTCAGAGTGTCCTGCGCCAGGGCTTGCGCCGGCAGGGCCAGAAATGTCAGCGTCGCCAGCGCCAGGGCGGCGCGGCCAAGCCATCGGGTCAGGGGCATCTGCGTTTCCTTGTCGCCACCGCGTCACCGCACGGATATAGTGACACGCTTTATGCTAATAGTTTGCCGAACGCTACCGCGATCACCACACCCCGGGGGACCGACATGACGCTCAGCTACGATCTCTACTGGTCCTTCAGATCCCCCTATTCCTACATGGTGGCCCCACGCCTGCTGGCGCTGGACACCGAATTCGACGCCGCCTGCAACGTCCGCGTCGTCTATCCGCTGGCGGTGCGCACGCCGGAGTTCTTCGAGGACCGCGACCCGCTCTGGTTCTCGTATTTCATAAAGGACGTGTTCCGTGAGGCCGCCTTCCTCGGGCTGCCATTCCGCTGGCCGCGCCCCGATCCGGTGCAGCAGGCGCCCGGCGTCGGCTACCGCATGGAGCAGCCCTACATTCACAGACTCACGCACCTGGGCGTCGCGGCCACCGAACGGGGCAGGGGTCTCGCCTTCCTGACCGAGGTCAGCCGCACCATCTGGAGCGGCGAGGTCGACAACTGGCACGAGGGCGACCATCTGGCGCGGGCAAGCGAACGCGCCGGGCTGGACTATGCCGAACTCAGCGCCGCCGTGGATGGCGACCCGGATCATCACAAGGCCGTCGTCGAGGAAAACCAGATCGCCCAGCGCGGCGCCGGCCACTGGGGCGTGCCGATGATGGTGTTCGGCGACGAAGCCTTCTTCGGCCAGGACCGGTTCGACCAGATGAAGTGGCGAATGGAGCAGGCCGGGCTGGTCAGGCGGCGGTGAACGCATTGCACGGGGTTGGAGAACTGCATGGGCCAGATAACACGCCGTGCGATCCTGTTGGCAGCGGCCGGAGGCGCCCATGCGACCCGCGCCATGGGCTCTGAACGGCGGATCGGCGTGCGGCGGCTGGTGGATCGCCCGATCATCGCGCCGGGCATGGACGCCAGGATGGGGCCGAACATTGAGGGCCCCTCGCTGATCCGGACCCCGGACTGGCTGCCGGGCCGCCTGGGGCGCTACTACCTCTATTTCGCCGATCACAAGGGCGACTACATTCGTGTGGCCTACGCGGACCGACTGGAAGGGCCTTGGAAGGTCCACGCCCCAGGCTCCCTGCAACTGGCGCAGTCGGGCCTTCCCACCGCACCGCCGCCGCAGCCGCCGAACGCCGAGGCCCTGCTGGCAGCCCAGGGCGTCGCCAATCGGGCACCGCCTGGGACGGCGGGTATTCCCTCGCTGATCGACGATGCGACCCTGCCGCATATCGCCTCGCCGGATGTCCATGTGGATGAGGCCGGGCGGCGGATCATCATGTACTTCCACGGCCTGGAGTCGTTTGGCGTCCAGCGGTCCCGAGTGGCGATTTCCAGCGACGGACTGAACTTCGAAGCCGGCGGCGGCTCGATCGGGCTCTCGTACATGCGGGTGTTTCGTCACGCGGGTCGCCACTATGCGATGGCGATGCCGGGTGTGTTCTCGCGCTCGCTGGACGGCCTGAGCGGCTTCGAAGCCGGCCCCAGGCTGTTTGCGGGAGACCAGCGCCACAGCGCCCTGCTCAAGCGCGGAAACCTGTTGCATGTCTTTTGGACCCGGGTCGGCGATGCGCCCGAGCGGATCTACATGTCGACCCTCGACCTGACGCCCGACTGGATGTCGTGGACCGTCGGCGAGACGATTGAGGTAATACGCCCGGAACGCGCCTGGGAAGGCGCTGATCTGCCGGTCGAACCTTCCTATCGCAGCGCTATCAACACGCCCGCCAACCAGCTTCGCGATCCGGCGATCTATCGGGAGGACGGCCGCGTGTACCTCCTCTACGCCGTGAAGGGCGAAGGCGGTATCGGGATTGCGGAACTGACGTTCTGACCCGCGTCGGGTTTCCCGGGACGCAGGTGTGCGATCCGCCTAGCGTAGAACTTGAAACCGGCCAGAGAGCCGGGGAATTGTCGGGTCCGGGAGAGACAGCATGACCTCGAAGATGAGTGGGGCGGTCGCCGCCCTCACGCTGGTGACGACCGGACTGGCCCTGCCGGCGACGGCCAAGACCCCGCGACCGCCCAACGTCATCGTCATCCTGGCCGACGACCTCGGCTACGGCGACACCGGCGTCTATGGCAGCAAGATCGTCAAGACGCCCAATATCGACGCCCTGGCGGCCGATGGCGTGCGGTTCACCCAGGGCTATGTCAGCCATCCGGTCTGTGCGCCCTCGCGCTCGGCGATCATGACCGGGCGCTACCAGACCCGGTTCGGCTATGAGTTCAACCCTGTGGGCCGGGACCGCACACGCGGCGTCGCCCTGACCGAGACCTTCATTCCCAAGGTGATGAAATCCGCCGGCTACGCCACCGGCATGGTCGGCAAGTGGCATCTGGGCGAGTCCGGCGACTATCATCCGATGGGGCGGGGCTTTGATCAGTACTTCGGGATTCTGGGGGGCGCAGGGGCGTTCATCATCGACGCCAGACCCGGCGATGAATTCCATACGCCGCCCAACGCCAAAGGGTCCTACGGCACAGCCGAGGGCGGCGCGGCGATCACCAACATGACGGAAGCCCAGGAAATGGTCCTGATCCGCGAGCGCGCGCCCGTTCTGCGCGGCCGCGAGGTGGTGGAGGTCAAGGACTTCCTGACCGACGCCTTCACGGATGAGGCCGTCCGCTTCATCGGCGAAAACAAGGACCGGCCCTTCTTCCTCTACCTGGCGCACACGGCCCCGCATACGCCGCTACAGGCCACGGCCAGGTACATCGAGCGCTACAGGAACATCGAGAACAAGGGCCAGCGTGTCTATGCGGCCATGGTCTCAGGTGTCGACGACAGCGTGGGCGCCGTGCGCGCCAAACTGAAGGCCGAGGGGCTGGAAAAGAACACCCTGATCATCTTCCTGTCCGACAACGGCTGCGCCGGGTACGTGGGCGACGCCTGCACCAACTCTCCGCTCAACGGCTACAAGGCCGGGCACCTGGAAGGTGGCGTCCGCGTGCCGTTCATCATGGCCATGCCGGGACGGATCAAGGCGGGACAGGTGGACACCCGTGTCGTCTCAAGCCTGGACATTGCGCCCACAGCTGCGGCCTTGGCGGGCGCGAAAATGCCGAACGGCTCAGATGGGGTCGATCTGATGCCCTATCTTGCGGGCGGCAAGACCGGGACGCCAAACCCAACGCTCTACTGGCGGTCGGGCCCCAACTTCGCCATCCGGGACGGCGACTGGAAGATGTGGGTGGTCAACCGCGCTGACCCGTCCGAGCGTCCTCGCAGCGGAACCGGTCCGGTGCCGGACGGGGTGGAAGCCAAGGTCTCGCCGCTGGGCAAGTACGTCATGCTCTACGATCTGAAGGCCGATCTGGGCGAGAAGACCAACCTCGCGGCCGCGCGGCCGGAGGTGGTGGCGCGCCTGCAGGCAAAGCTGGAGGCCTGGGACAAGCAGAATGTCGCCCCTCAATGGACCAGCATGCGCCAGGGCGTGTTCCAGCATGAGGGCCAGATGCTGAAGGCCTATCCCTGATGATCCGCCGTCGCGACACCCTGTTCGGCGCCGGCGCGATGCTGGCCGTCGCCACCCCTGCGCTGGGCCAGTCAGTGAAACCCCCGCCGGTCAAGCCGCAGCATGCCCGCTTCGCCGCCGAGATCGCGGCCGCCCAGGAGCGGCTGGACGCCTTCATGCTGGCCTTCAACGCCCGAGACCTGGCCGCCTATGAGGCCACGTTCAACTTCCCACACGTGCGGCTCGCCTCGAACACCGTGACGATCATCAATCCGGGCTACCACAAGCCCGACATGTTCGAACGCGGATCGCTGGCGGACTGGGACCGCTCGGCCTGGGACCGTCGCGACGTGATCCACGCCGGCCCCGACAAGGTGCACATCGACACCCGCTTCACCCGCTATCGCAAGGACGGCAGCGTGCTGGGCGGGTTTGACTCGATCTACATCGTAACGCGCCTGAACGGCCGCTGGGGTATCCAGGCCCGGTCCAGCTTTGCGCCCTGAAGCGGCGTCAGTTCCGGTGGTGGCGGGACAGGAACGCCCACATCACCTCGTTGTCCGCGAGCCAGGAATGGCCGCCGCCCTCGGTCATGCGCGCCACGACCTCGGCGCCGGCGCGGCAGCTGGAGTAGCTTTGTTCGGTGAGGTTCGGGGCGAGCCTGCGGGTCTTGGGCGTTGCGGAGCAACCATTCAGTTTGGCCCAGCGGTTCACGGCTTCTCCCATCGGATACTGCCAGTATGACGACCCGCCGCCCTCGACGGGGTTTGTGGTGTCCTTGTCTCCGGCGAAGGTGATGACGGGCACCGCTCGCGAGGGTCGACAGGTAGCGGGATCGGGCTTTTTGGGGTTGTCCCGCATGGGGTTGCCGGCCCTTAGACCAACAACCGGCGCGATGGCGGCGAAGCGGTCCGCCGCCACGCAGGCCAGCCAGGACGACATCCGGCCGCCGCCGGAGATGCCGGTGGCGTAGACGCGCGAAGCATCGACGCAGGCCTGAGCGACAAGTATGTCCACCGCGGCGCCGATGAAGGCCACATCGTCCGGATCCGCCGCGGTGGGAACCTTGCCGGTCACGGTCGGGACGCCCGGGATGTTCCAGGCATAACCGCCATTGGCGGGAATGGCGCCGTTGGGCACCGCGATGATGAAGCCATGGCGGTCCGAGGTCGCCTCGAGCCCCGACGCGGCCAGAACGCCGGCGCCGGTTCCGCCGCTTCCGTGCAGGACGAAGAGCAGAGGGTAGCGCGTGGCGGGGTCGTAGCCTGCCGGCAAGCGGATCAACATCGGGCGGCCCCCGACCACGATCTGCCGGGCACCCCCGACCTGGTCGCCGCCACAGGCCGCTGACGCCGGGGTCCCGATGAGCAGCGCCACAGCCAGCATGGACAAGGCGCCGACCCAAAGTCCGGCGGTCAACGCCCTCATCGGCAGGATCCTCATAATGGCACAAACACTGTACTGGCCGCCCACGAGTCCCGGGTCAGGGCCTGTCGCTTGGCGAAGGCGGCCATGGCGGCCGTCGAGGGATCGCGCGAGGCCTCCCAAACGCCATGACTGCCATATCGGGTGATCAGCAGCAGGCGGGTGACGCCGCTCTGACGGTCATTGGCGGAGCGTTCGGCGGTGAAGAGGCCGAAGATCTGGGTGTCGAACCGGACTTCGAAATCGCTCCAGCCTTCCGAGGACAGCGTGAGGAACTCCGGAACGCTTTTCGATTCCACGACAAACCAGCGGTGGACATAGATTCCGCCGGTCTTTGGGCGGTCGGTCAACGCTGGCCGCAATGTCGGCGAGAGTCCCGCGCGCTGACCCGTGCGCACGCTCTTGTCCCGCATCAGGGCGACGACTTCACGGTCCCGGCCTTTGGCGTCGGGCGACCAGCGGACGAGCAACGCGACCTGCCGACCCACCCAGCCCAGTTGGGGCGTGAAGTAGCCGACGACCTCGCCCCCGGCGGCGGCCAGGCTGGCGGTGCGGCTGCGCACATGGTCGGCGAAGGCGCGGGCCGGGGTCGTGCCCGGCGTGGCGTCGTCCAGATCGAGAAATAGGTAGTCATACATGACGGGCTCCGCCGACCGCGCGACTTCAGGGATCAGGGTGAGCGCTGCGGCGCCCAGGAGCCAGCGCCTTGGGATAGGTTTCATGCCTCGACCATCCGCCGCGTCAGGCGATCACGTCAACCCGTCTCGCGCAGACGGTGCGGCTGCGATAGCCTGATCCCATGGAACCGACAGATCCGCTCTCAGCCTCCCGTCGCACCGTGCTGGGCGTCAGCGCCTCGCTGCTGGCGGCAGGCACAGTCACCGCCGCAGGCCGGTCCGATGAGGCCGAGGCCCAGAGGGTTCTGGAGGCCTACCAGAGCTTTGGCGACAAGGCCTCGGGCGGCCCCGGCGACACGGTCAGTGGCGAATGGCTGGAGGGCGAGTTGCGGGCCATGGGCTATGCCTGCCTGCGTCAGACCTACGACGTGCCGGCATATGAAGGCGAGGCACTGCTGACCTGTGGCACGGCCACGGCGGATCTGATCCCGCAGGCGATCGTGCTGCCGACCTCGGCGTCGGGTGTGAGCGGGCCGATCTATGTGGCGGGTCCAGGCAAGGGAGGTGCGGGTGTCGCGCTGGTGATCCTCCCGCACGCCCGCTGGTCAAGTATCGTGGGCGCCATCGGGCAGCGGGTGACCGCGGCGTTCAATGCGGGCGCAGGCGCTGTGGTCGTCGTGACCACTGGCCCCACCGGAGAGGCGCTGGCGCTCAATGCACCGCCGGACAAATCCCGGTTCAAGGGTCCGGTCGCCGTGATGGCGCCAAAGGACGCCGGGCCGTTTCTCCGGGCAGCAGAACGCGGCGAAATGGCCACCTTGCGCATGCCCGGGCGGTCGTTTCGGCGACCCGCCTTCAACGTCACCGCCACCCTGAAGACTGGCGCCGCAAAGACCCTGGTGATCTCGACGCCCCGGTCCGGCTGGTTTGGCTGCGCGGGCGAACGGGGCTCCGGCATGGCCGCCTATGTGCTGCTGGTTGGTTGGGCGGCGCGGGCAAAACTCCCCGTGGATATCGCCCTGATCTCCACCAGCGGCCATGAATATGAAAACGCAGGCGGCGAGCGGTTCATTCACGAACTGGCGCCGAAGCCGGACCAGACCGCGTTGTGGGTCCATCTGGGCGCCAATGTCGCCGCCCGTGACTGGCACGAGCGCGGGGCTGCGCTGACACCGCTGCCCAGCGCGGATCCGCAACGCTTCATGCTGGCGAGCCCGGCGCTGTTGCCGGCGGCGCAGTCCGCCTTCGCCGGCCTGCCCGGCCTGGAGCAACCCTATCCTGCGGACCCGGCGCAGGCGGCGGGTGAGCTCGGTAACATCCTGCGGGCGGGTTATAATCCGGCGATCGGCATCTTCGGCGGCCACCGGTTCCACCATGCGCGCGCCGACGATCTGCGCTGTGTCTCGCCAGCCCTGATCCCCCCGGTGGTCGAAGCGTTCAAAAAGGTCATCCGCAGCGCGGTCGCGAAGAGTTAAGTTTCGACACCGCAAACTGTGGTCCCGCAGGACGCCCAGCATGACGACATCCGATCCGCACGAAACCCCCCAGTTCCTGTCACCGACCTATCGTCTGGCCTCGACGGATGAGGAATTCATCATGGGCGATAGCATGCGCGGCGTGCGCTTCATGATGGAGTTCGCCAAGGCCGATGAGGGCCTGCGAAACTGGGGTGTCCGCTCGACCATCGTGGTGTTTGGCAGCGCCCGGATCCGTGAGGATGGTCCTGAGCCGCAGGCCCGCTGGTACGCGGCCGCGCGGGAATTCGGCGCCATCGCCTCCAGGCGGGGCGGGGCCTATCTGTCGTCGCGCAAGGAGCGGCACAACGTCATCTGCACCGGCGGCGGCCCGGGCATCATGGAGGCGGCCAACCGCGGCGCCGCCGACGTCGGGGCTCCGTCCATCGGCCTCAACATCACCCTGCCGCACGAGCAGGAACCGAACAGCTATTCGACACCGGACCTGACCTTCCGCTTTCACTATTTCGCCATGCGCAAGATGCACCTGGCTATGCGGGCCAACGCCCTGGTGGTGTTCCCCGGCGGGTTCGGCACCCTGGACGAACTGTTCGAGATTCTGACCTTGCGCCAGACTGACAAGTCGCCGCCCATTCCCATTGTCCTCTTCGATGAGGCCTACTGGCGCCGCATCATCAATTTTGAGGCGATGATCGAAGCTGGAATGGTGGCTGCTGCGGACATGGCGCTGTTCAAGTTCGCCGAGACCGCCGAAGCGGTCTGGACCAGCCTGGCCGCCAGCGGCCTGCAGACGCACGAAATTGAGGATGAGGCGCCGCCGCCCGGTCCAAGGGGCGTGGCTTGACAGCAGGCCTTGTCGAGTTGGGCTTGCGCCCGCGCAATGACCAGCCTCAACTGACCTGCCGCACGAGGAGGGTGGCCCTATGGACATCGGCGTCTTCATACCCATCGGCAACAACGGCTGGCTGATCTCCGAGACCTCGCCGCAGTACATGCCGACGTTCGCGCTGAACAAGCAGATCGTCCAGAACGCGGAGCGCTACGGGTTCGATTTTGCGCTCTCGATGATCAAGCTGCGCGGCTTTGGCGGCAAGACCGAATTCTGGGAACACAACCTCGAGAGCTTCACCCTGATGGCCGGGCTGGCGGCGGTCACCAGCAAGATCAAGATCTTCGCGACAGCGGCCACCCTGACCCTGCCGCCCGCGATCGTGGCCCGGATGGCCTCGACCATCGACTCCATCGCGCCGGGGCGGTTTGGCATCAATCTGGTCACGGGGTGGCAGAAGGCCGAATACGACCAGATGGGCCTGTGGCCAGGCGAGAGCCACTACAGCGACCGCTACACCTACCTGGCGGAGTACACGACGGTCCTGAAGGGTCTGATGGAAACCGGCCGCAGCGACTTCAAGGGCCAGTA
Source organism: Alphaproteobacteria bacterium (assembly GCA_031379795.1). Classification (GTDB taxonomy): domain Bacteria; phylum Pseudomonadota; class Alphaproteobacteria; order Caulobacterales; family Caulobacteraceae; genus Phenylobacterium. The sequence continues at coordinate 3,142 of JANNFM010000019.1, read as the reverse complement.
CTTCCAGATGAATGACTGCCGCGTCAGCCCGCAGCCCCAGGGCGTGAAGATCATCTGCGCAGGCTCCAGCGACGAGGGCCTGGCCTTCACCGCCGCCCACGCCGACTACAGCTTTGCGCTGGGAAAGGGGACCAATACGCCCACCGCTTTCGCCGGGGTCAGCTCGCGGCTGGCGGCGGCCAGGGCGAAAACCGGTCGCGATGTGGCCGCCTACATCCTGTTCATGATCATCGCAGACGAGACCGATGAGGTGGCCATGGCCAAGTGGCAGCTCTATCGCGAGGGTGCCGATCAGGACGCCCTGGCCTGGCTGACCGACCAGGCGGCGCCCAATGCCGCCGCCGGGGGCACGACCAACACCAATACGACCCAGCTGGCGGCGCCGGAGTCGGCGGTGAACCTCAACATGGGCACTCTGGTCGGGTCCTATGAGACCGTGGCCCGGATGCTGGACGAGGTGGCCGCCGTGCCTGACACCGCCGGGGTGTTGCTGGTGTTCGATGATTTCGTCGCGGGCGTGGAGAATTTCGGCGCCCGCATCCAGCCGCTGATGAAAAGCCGTGCGCATGTCTAGGCCGACGGTCCCCCGCAGCGGCCTGGTCACGATTCCCGCACGACCGGAGAACCTGCCGATCAATCCGTCAGAGACGGCGCTGATCGTCGTGGACATGCAGAACGCCTATGCCAGCCCTGGCGGCTATCTGGACCTCGCGGGTTTCGACATCGCCGGCGCGGCAGGGGTCATCGACCGGATCGCCGTGACCGTAGAGGCGGCGCGGGCTGCCGGTGTCGCGGTGGTATTTTTCCAGAACGGCTGGGACCCCGACTATGTCGAGGCGGGCGGCCCGGGCTCGCCCAACTGGTGGAAATCCAATGCGCTGAAGACCATGCGGGAACGCCCGGCGCTGGACGGCACGCTGCTGGCCAAGGGCACCTGGGATTATGCGCTGGTCGACAAGCTGCAACCCCAACCCGGCGACATCGTTATCGGCAAGTCGCGCTACAGCGCGTTCTACAACACGACCCTGGATTCGACCCTGCGGGCGCGGGGCGTCAAGACCCTCGCCTTCTGCGGGATCGCCACCAATGTCTGTGTGGAATCCACCCTGCGCGATGGCTTCTTCCTGGAGTACTTCGGCGTGTTGCTGGAAGACGCTACACATCAGGCAGGACCCGCTTTCCTGCAGGAGGCCAGCGTCTACAACGTCGAAACCTTTTTCGGATGGGTGTCGAACACCGCCGATTTTTGCGGGGCGATCCGTCAGGCCCCGCCCCAGGTGTGACCTGATCCAGTTCGTCATCCCCCGGCTTGTCCGGGGGACCCATAATCGCCGTCCTCGCCGAAAGGGTCGCGGCGACGACGTTCTATTCCTAAATCTTTTGGCGGAGATCATGGGTGGCACGGACAAGCCGGGCCATGACGATCTAAGGTGGAGATTATACTTGTTCGAGAGGTAGCCAGTATGCCCAAGACCGTCATCCTGCCGCCGGGGACCCAGACCCCGATCGCCCCGTTTTCGCCCGGCACGCTGGCCGACGGCGTGGTCTATGTCTCGGGCACCCTGGCCTTCGACAAGGACAACAACGTGGCCCACGTGGGCGACGCGGAGGGCCAGACCCGCGCGGTGCTGGAGACGATCAAGTCTGTCATCGAGACGGCGGGCGGCACGATGGCCGACGTGACCATGAACCACATCTTCCTGAAGGACTGGGCCGACTATGCCGCGCTGAACAAGGTCTATGCCGAGTACTTTCCTGGCGACAAGCCCGCCCGGTTCTGTATCCAGTGCGGCCTCGTCCGCCCGGACTTCCTGGTGGAAATCGCCTCCATCGCCCACATTGGAAAGCGCTAGATCCTTGTCCTCGACCGCCAACGGCCGGACGGCCGAACATGACGTCGATTCCCTGTTCCTGGAGCGCTGGTCGCCGCGGGCGTTCACGGGTGAGGCGATGCCGAATTCGGAGCTGATGACGCTGTTCGAGGCAGCCAGCTGGGCACCCTCGGCGTTCAACGGTCAGCCTTGGCGTTTCGTCTATGCGCACCGCGATACGGAGGACTGGACAAGGCTGTTCGATATCCTGATCCCGTTCAACCAGATGTGGGTGAAAAACGCCTCGGCCCTGGTGTTCGTGATCTCGGACCGGTTCCGCCGGGTCGAGGGCCAGCCGCCGGCGCCGACGCACAGCCACTCCTTCGACACTGGCGCGGCCTGGGTCTGTCTGGCTCTGCAGGCCGTCCGAATGGGTTGGGCCACGCACGGCATGGTCGGCCTGGACATGGCCAAGGCCTATGAGGTGCTGGGCGTCCCGGAGGCCGACTATCGCATCGAGGCAGCTGTCGCCATCGGCCGCCAGGGCGACGTGAGCCTCCTGGACGAGGTCTTCCGCGCCCGTGAGGTTCCAAGTCCCCGTAACCCTGTGTCGACCTTTGCGTTCGAAGGACGGCTCAAGGTCTAGCCGCAACGCCCTGACCCCGTCACATTAGTGTCAAGATTCGAGGGGGGGCTGCATGACGAATGACGAGCCAGAGGCGCCGAAAAAGTACGCCTCCGAGGGTGTCTATCTGCTGCGCACCGCACAACAGATCCAGTACCAGCTAAGCCAGATGGCCGACCAGAAGGCCAGCATGCTGCTGGGCGCGACGTTCGTGATTTTCACAATCACCGTCAGCCAGATCCACAATGTGGCCCAGCCCGCGCCCTTGTTGATCCTGGGCGCGGCCGCTTTTGTCTCGGCCTTTCTGGCGGTGATCGCGGTGCTGCCATCGACCAAGGCGCCGCCGCGCGCGACAGGGCCGGCCAATGTGCTGTTCTTTGGATCCTTCACCCAGGTGCCGGAGGACGAGTACGTGGAGATGCTGCTGGATGTCGTCTCGGACAGCCGCTCGGTCTACGAGGCCTTCGCCCACGACATCTACCAGAACGGTCGCATTCTGGCGCAGAAGAAGTACCGGTTTCTGGCCTATGCCTATCGGATTTTGCTGGCGGGTCTGGTGCTGAGTTTCGTGGCGTTCGTGGCGACTTATGCTGGACTGTTGGCTTAAGGTTTCCAGTCTGGCGGCGCGAGTTCGAACCCCTCGAAACGGAAACCGGGAACGACCACGCAGGCCACCAGCGTCCAGCCGTCGTGGGCCTCGGCGGAC
>JANNFM010000568.1:0-5544 GCA_031379795.1 Alphaproteobacteria bacterium | reverse complement strand
CGGCCTCGAGATCGCCGTCTGGGCCCAGGCCAACCTCAAACCGACGCCGCCGATCCTGATGCTGACGGCCCGCGCAAGCTCTGAAAACATCGTCGAGGCACTGAACGCCGGGGCTGACGATTTCGTGGTCAAACCGTTCGAGCCGGTGGTGCTGACCGCCCGGGTCAATGCCCTGCTGCGGCGTGCCTATCCCGTCGAACAGAGTACGGCGACGACGGTTGTGGGCGACTACACCTTTGATCCGCTGCGGCTGACCGCCACCTGGCCCGGCGGCGAGGCCCGCCTGACCGCCAAGGAATATGCCCTGGCGCTGGTGTTCTTCGCCAATCTGCACCGGCCGCTGGGGCGGGTCTATTTGCTGGAGAGCGTCTGGGGGCGCAATCCGGATCTTGAGAGCCGCACGCTGGATGCCCACGTCGCCAAGATCCGCTCAAAGCTGGGCCTTCGTCCCGAGAATGGCTTCCGCCTGGCCCCGGTCTACAGCTATGGCTACCGGCTGGAACAACTGTCGGGTGACGCGACATGACACGACCCTGGCTGGCGGCCCTGGCAATCCTGGCGCTGCCCATGAGCGCGCATTCGGCAACAGGCCCGCTGGCCGAGCCGGATGCCACCTATCAGGTCAAGGCGGGCGACAATCTATACACCCTGGCCTCGCGCTATTTTGTGAAGCTGTCCGACGCCGACCGGGTCCAGCGCCTGAACCAGATCCGCAACCCCCGGCGACTTCCCGTCGGCCGCGCGCTGACCGTGCCGGCCGAATGGTTGCGCAGCGAGCCGCTTGTGGCCCGCCTGATCGCCTATAGCGGCGGCGTCACCGTGCGCGGCCCCGGTGCCACGGCCCTGGCCCGGGACATGGAGATCCGCGAGGGCTTTGAGCTGGCGACCTCGGCCAACGCCTTTCTGACCTTCGAACTGCCGGACGGCTCGCGTACCACCCTGCCCTCGCAGAGCCGCATCCGGATTGAGCGCCTGCGCAAGGTGCTGTTGACCGGGGCCATCCAGCGCGACCTGCGCCTGCTGGAAGGCCGCAGCAGTTCGGTGGTGACGCCGATGACCGCGCCCGCCGACCGGTTCCGCATCCTGACGCCCCTGTCCGTGTCGGCCGTGCGCGGCACCGATTTCCGCGTCGCCTACGATGCCGCCGCCGGGCGATCCACGCTGGAGGTGATCGAGGGTCGTGTCGCGGGTAGCGCCGGAGATGCGCCGACCGAATCGCTGGTCGCGGCTGGCTTCGGGGCGGCCACCACGGCGGCAGGCATGTCCGCCCCGCAAGCCCTGCTGGCCCGCCCGAGCCTTCGCAATGCCTCGCGCATTCAGGACGACCCGCAGGTCAGCTTCGAGGTTGCGGGACCCACCGGCGCCGTCACCTGGCGCGCCCAGATCGCTGTCGACGCGGGCTTTACCGACCTGATCGCCGAGACCACGACGACAGACCCCAAGCTCACGTTCGAGACCGTCGCCAACGGCACCTTCTTTGCCCGGTTCACCGCCATTGACGCCGCCAGCCTGGAAGGCATCCCGGCCACCTACGCCTTCGAGCGACGTCTGAACGCCCTGGGGCTGGACCCTCCGGCCAGCGTGGGCGGTTCAAAGCGACAGTATGTGTTCAAGTGGCGCAGTTCGGGTGCAGGGACGGAGAGCTTCCGCTTCACGCTCGCCCGTGAGGCTGACGGCAGCGGCGCGGTAGTTGATGAAGCGGGCCTCAGCACCGGACAGATCGTCGTCACCGACCTGCCACCCGGCGTCTATTTCTGGCGGGTGCTGGTCTCGCGCCGCGAGGACGGGAAGCTGTTCGAAAAGTGGTCGGCCCCGCAGCGCTTCGAAATCGGCGGCTGACGACGCGCCATGCCGGCTGTCCCGCGCATCGCCTGGACGACCTGGCCACGGCGGATGGTCGCGGAATGGTGGGTGGCCTCAGCGCTGGCCACCCTGCTGGCCCTCATCCTGTTGTTCAGCGGGGCCGGCACCCGGCTGGACAATGTGGCCTATGACGCGGCCCTGCGGGGGATGCCCCGCCCCGCGGACCCCCGGATCCTGATCGTCGCCATCGACGACCGGTCGCTGGCGGAACTGGGGGCCTGGCCGTGGTCCCGGCGGACCCACGCCGCGCTGGTGGACCGGCTGACGGCAGCGGGTGCCATATCCATCGCCTATGACGTGCTGTTTGTGGAACCTTCCGCCGAGCCGGGCGCCGACGCCGACCTGGCGCGCGCGATAGCCGCCTCCGCGCGCGTCTGCCTGCCGGTGTTGATCGAGGCCCCCGGCCTGAACGGGGCCGACTTTCAGCTTACCCCACCACTGGCCCCCCTTTCGCAGGCGGCGGCGGGCCTGGGGCACGTCGACCTCGATTATGATCCCGACGGACTATCGCGCCGCGCTGCCCTCAGCGAGCAGGCCGGGGGCCGGGCCATCCCGCACCTGATGCGCTGTGCCCTCCATCCTACAAAGCCGCCCTTGCCGTCTTTCGGACGCCTTGAACGCAAAGACACGGCCCTGATCCCCTATGGCGGCGGGCCGGGGCGGTTTCCGACTGTCTCCGCAGCCAGCGTCGTGCGCGGCGAGACCCCCGACGCCTTCCTCAAGGATCGCCTGATCCTGGTCGGGGCCACAGCGGCAGGCCTGCATGACCGCCATTCGACACCGGTGTCGACCCGCAACGAGGCCATGTCCGGCGTCGAGGTGCAGGCCAATCTGCTGGAAGGCCTGTTGAGCGGCCGCTTCATCCGGCCTGCCTCGACCGGAGTTTCCATCGCCGTCACCCTGGCTCTGATCTGGACATTCCTGGGATCGCTGTTGATCTCGCCGCCCCGCTACAACCTGATCCTTGGCTTCAGCGTGGTGGCCGTGACTATCGGACTCAGCGCTGCAACCCTGCTGGTGGCCCGCGTCTGGATCCCGCCCTCACCCGCCGTGCTGACCCTGCTGGTGGTGTTCCCGCTGTGGGGCTGGCGTCGGCTGGAGGCCGCCAGCGCCTATATGGTGGCGGAGCTGGAACGGTTCGCCGGCGAGCCCGACATTCTGACGCCGCAGGGTCACGCCGTCGCCGGGGGCGATGTGCTGGAGCGCCAGATCGGCCTGATGCATCACGCCGTCCAGCGCGCCCGTGACCTGCGCGCCTATGCCGCCGCGGCGGCGCGACAGCGCGAGCATATGGTCGAGCTGCTCAGCCACGATATCCGTTCGCCGCAAAGCTCGATCCTGGCGTTGCTGGAACAGCCGGGTGTGCCCCCCGATCCTGCGCGGCGGATCGCCTCCTATGCCCGGCGGACGCTCGATCTGGCTGACAACTTCGTCAGCCTGGCCAAGGTCGAGAGCGGCGCGCTGTCGCTGGAAACCGTCAACCTGTCGGACCTGGTAACGGAAGCCCTCGACGACGTCTGGCCGCTCGGCCAGCGGGCCAGCGTGCGGCTGACCTCGGTGGGCGCCGAGGACGAATACCTGGTCAGCGTAGATCGCTCCCTGCTGGCCCGCGCCCTGACCAACCTGCTCGACAATGCCATCAAGTTCAGTCCGGCAGGCGGGCAGGTGACCGCCACGCTGCAGGCGGCCGGTCCGGGTGATCGTCCGACCGTCGAGGTCCGCATTTCAGATGAAGGCAAGGGTGTCGATCCCGAACACCGTCAGGGTCTGTTCCAGCGCTTTGAGCGGGTCGGGGGCGGCAAGGCCAGGGGCATCGGCCTGGGCCTGACCCTGGTGGCCGAGGTGGCGCTGCGCCATGGCGGGTCAGTGATCTGTGCCGATAGCGGCCCCGGCGCGACCTTTGTCCTGACCCTGCCGCTTACGGTTCAGGGGTAGGCACCGGCTGAAATGCCGCCGTGACCAGGGCCGCGAGGTCCGCTTCAGGGCTCGGCTTGCGCCAGGTCTGGCTGACCCGGACATCATAGGTTTCGCGACCGCTGACGGTGTCCTCGATGTGGACGCCCAGCATGTAGGCACCCTTCGGGTTTCGGAACGACAGCGGCTTTCGCTTCAGCGCCGACACCCGCCACGTGGGCTCACCGCTCACCGCCGGCAGGAAGGCCCCCACGCCCGGCGCGCGGTCTGCAAACACCACCTGCACAGTGTAGTCCGCGGGCTCGGCCCCGGCAGCGGCGCGCAGGCCACGGGCCTTCAGGGCCTCTGCCACCAGTTGCTCGGCGCGCGGCGCGGCGTCCGGCCGCAGGCTCGAAATCCGGAACGCTCCGGTGGTCGGCGCCGCAAGCCCCCGGGTTTCCACAACCGGTCCAGGGCTGGCACAGCCCGCCAGCAAAAGTGTTGTCAGGACCAGTGCGCGCGCCAACATCTCTCAAACCCTTCGTGCAGAGGTTCGGAGACTACGCAAAGGCTCGCCGCCAGACCAACGAAAGATATCGCGGTGTGGTGTTGCCTCACCCGTTTACGGGCTACCGGACGCGCGAAAGTGAGTCTGTGACCAACTGGGCAGGCGTCGCGGTTTTTCTCCTCACCCGTCGGGGGAGGGGGACCGCGCGAAGCGGGGTGGAGGGGGCCACCGTCGCACGACGTCTATTCGCTCGCTTCCCTCATACCAGGCAACCACGTGCAGCGGAAAGTCGCTTTCGGGGCGTACTTTGGGTCAGAATATCAACGTGCGGGGTGCGGCAAGCCCCCTCCACCAGACTTCGTCTGGTCCCCCTCCCCCGACGGGTGAGGAGAAATGCAGCACGGCTGACCGTAGTCGTTACTGGCTCACGTCCGTGGGCCCTTCTCACAAAAGAGGCGAAGGACAACGTTCGCCGCGAACGACGATCTATAAATGCCGTCGAGACAAACCGTTCCCGCCTTCAGAACGTCGCGATGGCGTTGATGAAGAAGCCACGGCTGCGGTACGACTGATCCGTCAGGTCATCCGAGAAGTCGGTGAAATTATAGCCGACGCCGATTTTCCCGTGTTCGCCCACGTGGCGATAGACCCCGATCAGCGCGCCCATCCGGCTGTCGTTCGCCGCCTTCACGTCCAGCAGCCGCCATTCCAGCACCGCGTCCCACTCCTTGACGAAGTGCATATCCGCGCGGGCAACAAACAGCTGCGCCCGGCTGGAGAACCACTCGCCTGATGTGCGCGACGCCCGCAGTTCACCGACCCGCAGACCATACTTGCCGCCGATCGACAGCCAGGGCGTCAGGTCATAGATGGCGTCCAGATTCAGCACGTGACTACGCTGGGAATAGTCGAGGATGGCGTTGGTGAACGGGCCGATCTGGCCGCTCGACGGCAGGTTGGCGAAGTAGGTGTACTTCAGCAATGCATTCCAGCGGTCATTGTCGATGGGCCGGTAGGCGGCCCCCAGGACGGCCTCGGTATAGTCGCCGTCGTAGAACGCCCCCTGGCTGGAGGTGCTGCGCGACAGGTTGGCCACGCCCAGCAGCCGCCAGGATGGGTCGACCTGATAGGTCACGGAGTTCTTCAGCAACACCGTCTCGCGCTGGGTCGCTCCACCCGTCGAAACACAGGGCGTGGCCGAGGGCGTCGAATCCGTGGTGCAGACCCCGGTGACAGACCCCAGACTGGTGCTGCGATCGTTGCGGTACTCGATAGCCGAC
>JANNFM010000250.1:0-7426 GCA_031379795.1 Alphaproteobacteria bacterium | reverse complement strand
TACATGGACGCGCCCAGCTCGCCGGTGGTCGGGCCCACCAGCACCAGCACGTCGCCAGCCTGCATCGAGGCGAAGTCGGCGCGGCGGGCATAGTCGGGCAGGATGCCGACGCCGCCGACCGTAGGCGTGGGCGGGATCGCCGCGCCATTGGTCTCGTTATAGAGGCTGACATTGCCGCTCACGACGGGGAAGTCCAGCACCCGACAGGCCTCGGCCATGCCGTCGATGGCGCGGACGATCTGGCCCATGATCTCGGGGCGTTCAGGGTTGCCAAAATTGAGGTTGTCGGTGATGGCGATGGGGTCGGCGCCCACGGCCGTCAGATTGCGCCAGGCCTCCGCGACGGCCTGCTTGCCACCCTCGTAGGGGTCGTTCTGGACATAGCGCGGCGTGACGTCCGAGGTCATGGCCAGCGCCTTGCGGCTGCCGTGCACACGCACAATCCCGGCGTCGGCGCCGGTGGCGGAGTCTTCCAGAGTGTCGGCCATCACGTGGCGGTCGTACTGTTCCCAGAGCCAGCGCTTGGAGGCCATGTCGGGCGCGCTCATCAGCGTCAGGATCGCGGCTTTCCAGTCGGTGGGGGCGGGCACCGCTTCCGGCGACAGGCGCGGGTGTAGTGCCGGTGAGACCCAGGGGCGGTCGTAGAGCGGCGCGTCCTCGGCCAGCGGGGCCAGCGGGATGTCGCAGACGATCTCGCCCTTGTGCCTCAGCACGATGTGGCCGGTGTCGGTGGTCCAGCCGATGACGGCGGCGTCCAGACCCCACTTTTCGAAGATCGCATGGCCGTCGTGCTCACGGCCGGGCTTGAGCACCGCCAGCATGCGCTCCTGGCTCTCGGACAGCATCATCTCATAGGCGCTCATGCCGTCTTCGCGCTGGGGCACCATGTCGAGGTTGAGCTCGATGCCGACCTGGCCCTTGCCGGCCATTTCCACGGAGGAGGAGGTGAGGCCTGCGGCCCCCATGTCCTGGATCGCGGCGACAGCGCCGGACGACATCAGCTCCAGCGTCGCCTCGATCAGCAGCTTTTCCGCGAAGGGGTCGCCGACCTGGACCGTGGGGCGCTTTTCGTCCGAGGCGTCGCCGAACTCCTGGCTGGCCATGGTGGCGCCATGGATGCCGTCGCGGCCGGTTTTGGAGCCGAAATAGACCACGGCCAGACCGGCGGCGGGGGCGGCGGAGTAGAAGATCTTGTCCGCGTCGGCCAGGCCCACGCACATCGCATTGACCAGGATGTTGCCGTCGTATCCACGATGGAAGTTGGTCTCGCCGGCCACGGTGGGCACGCCCACGCAATTGCCATAGCCGCCGATGCCGGACACCACGCCGGAGACCAGCCGCTTCGTCTTGGGGTGGCTGGGGTCACCGAACCGCAGGGCGTTCAGCAGGGCGATGGGCCGGGCCCCCATGGTGAAGACGTCGCGCATGATGCCGCCGACGCCGGTGGCCGCGCCCTGATAGGGCTCGATATACGAGGGGTGGTTGTGGCTCTCCATCTTGAAGATGCAGGCCTGGCCGTCGCCGATATCGATGACGCCGGCGTTCTCGCCCGGGCCGCAGATCACGCGCGGGCCGGTGGTGGGGAATTTGCCGAGGTGCTTGCGGCTGGACTTGTAGGAACAGTGCTCGGACCACATCACCGAAAATACGCCAAGTTCGACGTCGTTGGGCTCACGATTGAGGCGCGTGACGATGAGGGCGTATTCGTCCGGTTTCAGACCATATTCAGCGGCCTTGTCGGCGAGGGTTTTTGCGGGGGCGGGGCTCATGGGCGGGGTTCTAGCGGGACTCGGCGGGCGACGGTAGACTGGTGCTGATAGAAGGGCTCTGTGGGGGGCAGGCGGATGTCAGCGAATGAATACATCCTGGGGCTGATGGCCATCGTTTCCGGTCTGGCGATATCGGAGTGGATCGGCAGCCTATACCGGCTTTTGGCGGCGCGCCGGGCGGTGAAGTGGGACTGGCTTGCAGGCATCGCAGCCGCTTTCTCGGTATACCTGATCGTGCACAGCTGGTGGATATCGTGGCGCTCCTTCGGGCCGGAGACGAACCTGACGCTGGGTCGCATGATCTGGAACCTGACTGAGGTCGTGCTGTTCTTCCTGGCTGCGCGGGCTACCTTGCCGGAGTCGGTGCCCGAGGAAGGTGTCGATCTGCGTCACCACTACGCCAAGAATAGCTGGCTGATCTGGGGTACGATTACGCTGAGTGGCCTGATGTTCGTGAGTACAAATGTTTTGTACGATTGGCACCGCGCTTTCTTCTTGTCGCTTGTCGTCATGGAGGTGGGCGTTGCAGTTGGCCTCGTGCTGACCTTTGTTAAGCGGCGAGCAGTCCATGCCATTGTGCTGCCGCCGATGGCGCTGGCCTACGTCGCGGTGACGATTGGCGAGCAGATGAGCAGAACGTAGCCATGAACCGATACTGGACCCTGTCCGACAAGCCGGTGGGCGCATGGCCCGACGCCGAGACGTTTGTGCTGCGCGATGAGCCGATACCCAAGCCGGGTCCGGGCCAGGCGCTGACGCGGACGATCTATGTGTCCCTCGACCCCTATCAGTGGGGCTACAAGCGCCGTGGGGTGGAGCCCAAGGGCGCGCCCTGTCATGCGCGCACGGTCGCCCAGGTGGTGGAGAGCCATATTGAGGGACTGGCTGCGGGGGATCTGGTGTTTAACACCAACGGCTGGTCGGCCTATGGGCTGATGGGCGAGGGGGTGGCGCGGCCGTCCTACATGGTTCCGCGCAAGCTGGACCCCAAGCTGGGGCGGATTTCCTGGGCGGTGGGCGTGCTGGGGATGCTGGGGCTGACGGCCTATGCCGGCATGATCCTGCAGGGCGATCCCAGGGCTGGCGAGACGGTGGTGGTCTCGGCCGCGTCCGGCGGCGTGGGCCAGATCGCTGGCCAGCTGGCGAAGCTGCGCGGCGCGCGGGTTGTGGGCATCGCCGGGCGCGAGGAGAAGTGCCGGTTCGTGGTGGAGGAACTGGGCTACGACGCCTGCGTCTCGCACCTGTCGCCGACGTTTGCCGACGATCTGCGCGCGGCCTGTCCGGACGGGGTGGACGTCTATTTCGAGAATGTCGGCGGGGCCGTGTTTGATGCGGTGCTGCCGTTGTTCAATCCCGGCGCACGGATGACCATCTGCGGCCTGATCGCCCATTATGGGGATGCGGCGGGCGTCGATGGCCGGGCCGAGTTGATGAAGCGGGGCGAGGCGATCTTTGCGGCGCGCAACGTGACGGTGAAGGACCTGTTCGTCGGTGACTTCGTTGAGGATCACCACGACACTTTCCTGCGCGAGATGGCGGGCTGGGTGGCGGACGGCAAGGTCCGCTATCTGGAGGATATGCGCGAGGGGCTGGAGAATGTGCCGTCGGCATTTGCGGCGATGCTGAGGGGCGAGAACTTCGGCAAGACGCTGGTGCGCGTGGGGGAAGACCCTACGCTCTGAGGCGGACGGCCGGGCGTCTGACGCGGGTGGTTGCGGCCGCAGCGGGGTGTCGTGGTCGATTCCGTAAATGGCTCGGAGAATCACCTGGTCCGCTTTCCCCCATTGCGGAGGCTCCGGAGGCCCGCTCGCGGCACAAGATCGGACGGTGCTACCCAGTCGGCGACATCTGTCGAATCCTATCGGCTAGCGCCGCGCGCCCGCGGTTTTCGCCCGGATCGGCTTGAACTCCGAGGCCGGGTTCCAGTCGGGCCAGCGGGTCGAGTTGGCCAGGGCCAGACCGGCTTCATAGGCCAGAGTCACGTCATCGGCGGCGCCCTGGTAGTTCTGGTCGGCCGTCCACCGGTCGCAGGTCTGGTGGTAGCAGTTGGCCGTATAGGCCTCGACCCAGGCGTCACCGGCGGCGCGGCCGCCCTCGACCAGGTCGGCACCGCCGCCCATGCCCATGAACAGCATCACCGGGACCCCGCGCTTGGCGAGAGAGAAGTGGTCTGCACGATAGAACAGGGCGCGTTCCGGCTTGGCGTCTGGCGTGATGGTGCGTCCATGCCGCGCGGCGATCGCGGCGAGTTCGGTTTCGAGCGCGTTCTGGCCGGCCCCCACCAGAATGACGTCGCGCGCCGGGCCAGCGGTCTGCAGCACATCGAAGGTGTAGTTGGCGACCATTTTCGCCAGGGTGGGTTCGTTTCGCTGGGCGTAGAATTCACTGCCCAGCAGGCCGCGTTCCTCGGCGGTCCAGGCGGCGAAGAGTATGGTGCGGTCGGGGCGGGGGCCGGCTTTGAAGGCCCGCGCGGTCGCGATCACGCCAGCCACCCCCACCGCGTCGTCGACGGCACCGGGACGCATGGTGGCGCCCGAAGCATCCGGCGGACCCAGACCATAGGCGTCCCAGTGGGCGGCATAGAGGATGGTCTCATCCGGGCGTTTGGCACCGTGCAGGGCGGCGAGCACGTTCTCACTCTGCAATTGGGTGAAGGTGTTCTTGTAGTCCGCCGAGAATGTTGCAGACTTCAGTTCGATGGGTCGGAAGTCGGTGCGCCGCGCGCGGGCCTTTTCGGCTTCGAAATCGAGGCCAGCGTTGCGGAACAGCTCGACGGTGAGGTCGCGCTGGATCCAGCCCTGAAGCAACAGCTTGTCCTTCGCCGGGTTCTTGCGGACCACATCGTAGCTCTCGTTGGCGCCGGCGATCACGGTGCTCCAGCCATAGGCGGCGCCCGCGGTCTCGTGGATGATCAGCACACCCAGGGCGCCGCGGCGCACGGCTTCCTCGTACTTGTAGACCCAGCGACCATAGAAGGTGGCGGCGCGGCCACCAAATTTTCCGGCGACGGACTCGCCTGGCCGGGCCTCGAAATCCGGATCGTTGATCAGCACGAGTAACATCTTGCCGCGCACGTCGACGCCCTTGAAGTCGTCCCAGCCCCGTTCCGGCGCGGTGACGCCGTAGCCGACGAACACCAGCGGCGCGGCCTGGATCGAGACGCGTTCGACGGGGCGCTGGGTTTCGATCCTGAGATCGGTCTGTTCGTGCAGGGTCTTCGATTTTTCGCCGGCCGACAGCGTGTAGGTTCCGCCTGGCTGCGTCTGGAAACGCCACAGCGGGACGGTCTGAGTCCAGCCGCCGCTGTCGCCAGCGGGGGTCAGGCCGATGGCCTTGAACTGGCTGACGATGAAATCGACGGTCTTCTGCTCGCCGGGGCCGCCGGGCGCGCGACCGGCGTAGGGCTCCGACGCCAGTTCTCGGGTGATGTCGGACATCCGCTGGGCCGAAATCGGGCCGGCGTCCTGGGAAAGTGCCGACGTTGCGCTGGCGGTCAGCGCAAAAGCGGCGAGCAGGGATCGGAAAAGCGTCATGGACCCCCTATATCGATATCGACGGGGCTTTAACATCTTGCGCCCTAGAGTGAGTTTCGCCATCGATCCGCCACTTGGCGCGTTGAACCTGGCGTCAGAACACGCGGACATGTCGTTCGCACCAGGACTGTGATGGACACGACCGACAAGGCCAGCACGATGACCACGAAGCCCGGATACTACGACGTCTACGAAGGCTATCAGGAAGATCCGACGGGCCCGGCCCGGTTGATCACCCTTGCGCGATCGGCCCGCCGCCATGCGCGCGCCGCCCTCGCCGCCGAGGCGCTGGCAATGGGCGCGATCGGTCTGGCGATCGGAGTCACGGTCGGCGCGGCGGTGGCCTGGAAGATGTCGCCCCGCCGGCGCTAGATCACGTCGAGATTGGATTGGGTCATTCCAATCTCGAGAAACGTGATCGCCCTCATATGTTTAGAGCGGGTTGCGGGCGGAAAACCGGTTCCCACTTTTCCTCAACCCGCTCTAGAACCAAGCCCGGAGGCCTACGACCAGACGGGTGTCGCGAACATCTTCGCCGCGCGCGCGGGCGTGGTCGGCCGTGTCGCCCAGTGTTCGCGTGTGATTGACCCCGATATAGGGACCGACCTCCGGCGTCAGGGCGTAGCGAAGGCGCAGGCCCACCTCCACGTCGGACAGGCCGGAGCCGACGCCGAGCTCAGGGACATCCTGCACCTGGAGGTTGGCTTCGACCCGCGGCTCCAGCGTGACACGCGAGGTCAGTCGCAGATCGTAGGACGCCTCGAACCGTGCTGAGACGTCGCCCTTGTCCGAGAGAAACAGGGCCCCATCGACCTCGAACCAGTAGGGTGCCAGGCCCTCGAGCCCCACGGTGGCGTAGGTGCGCTGGGGCGTGGGTCGGATGTCGTGCCGCACGCCGGCCTGCAGGTTGAAGTAGGGGGTGACGGCGCGGGAATACAGGCCATGGATCTCGGCGTCCTCAAGGTGGCCGCCGGCACCTTCGCCCTGGGATTTGACGACGACGCGGTTGATGTCGCCGCCCACCGAGACGCGGCCCTCCCAGGCATAGCCGTCGCCGGCACCGGGACGGTACTCGGCGATCTCAAGCATGGACTTGGTCCAGGTCATAACGCCGTGCTCGCGTCGCAGCCCCTCGCGGGCGATCGCCATGTCGGCGGCCGGGAAGAACTGGTCCGCCGCGTGATCGGCTGGGACCGGCGGCGGTGCGGTGTTCTGCGTTTCAGCAGTCATCGGCATTTTGTGGCCCGCGTGGGGGTCGGCGGGCGGCGCGGGCATCACATGGCCGGCGTGCGGGTCCGCTGCTGGTTTGGTCGCAGGCATGATGTGACCGGCATGGGGGTCCGCAGCGGGCGCGGGCGGCGCGGGCATGACGTGGCCGGCGTGGGGATCTGCGGCCGGCTTTGCCGCCGGCATCGCGTGTCCCGCGTGGGGGTCAGGGGTCTGGGCCAGAACCGGGCTGGCCATCGATAGCGTCAGCAGAAGGGCAAGCGCACTTGATGCCCAGGATGGCTCAATCCCAAACCTGCTCGTCATTACCCGGCTTGTCCGGGTAACCCATAAACGCAGGCGGTTTCTGAGGAGTCGAGGTGACGACGCCTTGGCTAAATTCGGCGAGCCTCGGTGTTTATGGGTCACCCGACCAAGTCGGGTGATGACGAGTTCTTTTTGGGGGGTCATGCCGCGGCTCCGTCGAGGGGCCGTACAGTGATCACCTTGAACATCCCCGCGTGCATATGCAGCAGCATGTGGCAGTGGAACGCCCAGTCGCCGGGCGCGTCGGCGGTCAGATCGAGGGTGACCTTGCCGCCCGGCATGACGTTGACAGTGTGCTTTCGCGGATGCTGGCCCGGGTGTCCGTTGACCACCTCCACAAAGTGGCCGTGCAGGTGGATCGGATGGTTCATCATGCTGTCGTTGACCAGCGTGATGCGGACCCGTTCGTCGCGCCGGAATGGGATGGGTCGGGTGATTTCGCTGAATTTCTCGCCGTCGAACGCCCACATGAAGCGCTCCATGTTGCCGGTGAGATGAATTTCCAGCGATCGTGAGGGCTCCCGGGTGTCGGGATTTGGCGTCGCCGCGACCAGATCGGCGTAGGTCAGGACCTTGCCTTCGACCGTCTCT
>JANNFM010000539.1:0-8134 GCA_031379795.1 Alphaproteobacteria bacterium | reverse complement strand
GCCCGCAGCCGCTGAACCTGATACCACCGCCGCGGAGGCCACGACGGCCGAAGATGGCGTCGCCGCGGCGAGCGAGTAACGAGCCGGCGGAGCCGCTTAGGCGTCTCCGCCAAATTTGCACTGAATTCGGCGGCCTTTCATCCGGGAGGCCGCCGGTCTGTAATCACATGAGGAGCTGACCATGGCGGAAATCACCGCTGCGCTGGTCAAAGACCTGCGCGAAAAATCCGGCGTTGGCATGATGGACTGCAAGAAGGCCTTGCAGGAAAACAACGGCGATATCGAAGCCTCGATGGACTGGCTGCGCGCCAAGGGTCTGTCCAAGGCGGCCAAGAAGTCCGACCGCGCCGCGGCCGAGGGCCTCGTCGCCGGCATGCTCAGCGCTGACGGCACGACTGGCGTGCTTGTCGAGCTGAACGCCGAGACCGACTTCGTGTCCAAGAACGACACCTTCCAGGCCGCCGCTCGCGAGTTCGCGACGGTTGCGCTGGGGGTCGCCAGCGACGTGGACGCCATCACGGCGGCCAAGACAGCCAAGGGCGAGGTCGTCAGCGACGTGATCACCAACATGATCGCGACCATCGGTGAGAACATGCGCCTGCGCCGCACGGCGAAACTCAGCGTCGCGCACGGTGCTGTGTCTCTGTACCTGCACAACAAGCAGGGCGATGACGTCGGGCGTCTGGCGGTTCTGGTGGCTCTTGAGAGCACCGGTGACGCTGCTGTGCTGCGTGACGTCGGTCGCAAGATCGCCATGCACGTGGCCGGCACGCCCGCCCCGCCCCTGGCCCTGACGACGGCGGATCTTGATCCGGCGGCGGTGGCCAAGGAAAAGAAGTTCCTGACCGATCAGGCGCTGGAATCGGGCAAGCCCATCGGCGTGGTCGAGAAGATGATCGAAGGCCGGATCCGTAAGTGGCAGGAAGAGGTTGTGCTGCTGAAGCAACCCTTCGTGATGAACCCGGATCAGACCATCGAGCAGCTGATCGCCGAGACCGCCAAGGATCTTGGCGCGCCTGTGACGGTCAAGGCTTTCGTGCGTTTCGCCCTTGGCGAAGGCGTGGAAAAGAAGGTCGATGACTTCGCGGCCGAAGTGGCCTCGATGTCTGGCCAGGCCTGATATCGTCTGACGAACTCTCCAGGGGCGCGGCGCGTTAGACGCGTTGCGCCCTTGCTGTATGTTGTTGCTGCCCGCTCTCAGGATCTGACCTATGGCCGACGCGAAACCCCGCTACAAACGCATCCTCCTGAAGCTCTCGGGCGAAGCTGGCGTGGGCGGTGACAGTTTCGGCATCGATCCCAAGACCCTGGCGGCCGTGTCGGCGGAAATAGCCCAGGTGGTGAAGGCCAAGGTCCAGGTCTGCGTCGTGGTGGGCGGCGGCAATATCTTTCGCGGCGCCGCGCTGGCCGAAGCCGGTATGGAGCGGGCCAGCGCCGACTACATGGGCATGCTGGCGACCGTCATGAATGCGCTGGCGCTGCAGGCCTCGCTGGAAAAGGCCGGGGTTTATACGCGCGTGCAATCGGCGATCCCGATGGATGCGGTCTGTGAGCCCTACATCCGCCGCCGCGCCCTGCGACATCTGGAAAAGGGCAGGGTGGTGATTTTCGCCGCTGGCCTGGGTGCCCCCTTCTTCACGACCGATACGCCTGCCGCCCTGCGCGCTGCCGAAATGGGCTGTGACGCGTTGTTCAAAGGCACCAGCGTGGACGGGGTTTATTCCGCAGACCCCAAGACCGATCCTGAGGCCAAACGCTACGAGACCCTGAGCTATCAGGAGGTGCTGTCGAAAAACCTGAGGGTGATGGACACCTCGGCGGTCAGCCTGATGCGCGACAATCACATCCCCATCGTGGTGTTCAGCATTCGTGAGCGTGGGAACCTGCTCAAGGTGTTGAACGGCGAAGGGGTCTTCACGACCATCGCATAAGCCTTACTGTCCGATACGACTCTCGACGATACGGAGACGCCGCCATGGCCGCCGCTGAAAAGCCTGTACTGCCCCGCTACAAGGACCGCATGGAGAAGGCGGTCCTGGCGCTCAATGAGGAATTCGGGTCGTTGCGCACCGGGCGCGCGTCGGCCAGCCTGCTGGATCAGCTACGGGTCGATGCCTACGGCTCCTCGGTGCCGATCAATCAGGTGGGGGCGGTCAGCGTCCCGGAGCCGCGCATGATTACGGTCAGTATCTGGGACCGGGCGCTGGTGGTGTCGGTGGAAAAGGCGATCCGTGCCTCCGATCTGGGTCTGAACCCGGTCGTTGACGGCACCACGCTTCGCATTCCGATCCCGCCCCTGACAGAAGAGCGGCGCAAGGATCTGGCCAAGCTGGCGGGCAAGTATGCCGAGCAGCAGAAGGTGGCCATCCGCAACGTCCGCCGCGACGCCAACGACGACGCCCGAAAGGCGCAGAAGGACAGTGTGATCAGCGAGGATGAAGCCAAGCGGTTCGAGACCGATGTGCAAAAGATCACCGACGAAGCCATCAAGCGCGTGGACGAAGTCTTGAAATCAAAAGAACAAGAGATCATGCACGTTTGAGCGCCGCGTAGGATTCTGTCACAGGCATGACCGCCTTCGAGAAACCACTGTTTGCGGGCGCGTCGCCGTCCGAAGGGGCCGTCGCGCCTCTGCACGTCGCTGTCGTCATGGACGGCAATGGGCGGTGGGCCAAACAGCGTGGCTTGCCGCGATCCCTCGGCCACCGCGCCGGTGTCGAGGCGCTCAAGCGCACCGTCGAAGCTGCACCAAAGTTGAATATCCGCTGGCTCACCGTGTTCGGGTTCTCGACCGAGAACTGGAGCCGACCTGCCACCGAGGTGGCAGAGCTGATGGCGTTGCCGAAGCGCTATTTCGAGACAGATATCGCGCGGCTTGATCGCGAGGGTGTCCGCGTCCGGGTCATCGGCCGCCGTGAGGGTCTGTCTAACGAACTGATCCGTCTGGTGGACAACGCGCAGACCCGTACGGCGAAGAACGACAAGTTTCACCTGAACATCGCCTTCAACTATGGCGGACAGGCCGACATTGCCGATGCGGCGCGGCGATTTGCCGAGGATGTCGCAGCGGGTCGGTGCAGCCCGCAGGATCTTGATGAAAACCTGTTTGGCAGTTTGCTGGCGACCGCTGGATCGCCGCCGCCGGATTTGATTGTGCGGCCGTCGGGCGAGCAGCGACTGTCAAATTTCCTGCTCTGGGAGGCGGCCTACGCCGAACTGGTCTTCCAGGATGTCCTGTGGCCTGACTATGGCGAGCAACATCTCAGGGAAGCCTTGGCGGAGTTCGCTGCTCGCGACCGCCGATATGGGGCGATTGCCGCCGATAACGTCCTTGCCGCCGGTTAAGCGGTTCGACTGGACCAATCTGGGCCTTCGCGTCGCGTCGGCTGCGGTGATGATCCCGGCCGTGGGCGCGGCGGCCTGGTTTGGCGGTTGGCCTTATCTGGTTCTGGTCGCCATCGCCGTGGCATTGCTGGCCATCGAATGGGGCGGCATGAGCGCGCCGGTTTCGCCCACGCGGGTGGCCGCGGCCGTCGCGGCCGGGGTGCTTGTGGCGGTGTTTATCGGGTATCGTGGCCACTACGTCTGGGCCTGGGGCTCGATTGCGATGATGGCGGTGGCCGCAGCGGTCATCGCCCGCGGCGTCGCTGAACGACCCGCCGACGCCGCTTTTGGCGTGCTCTATCTTGCGCCGGCTGCGCTCTGTCTGGTCTGGCTGCGCGATACCAACCAGGGTGCATGGTGGACGATGATGCTGTTCGCCACGACATGGGCCGCCGACATCGGCGCCTTTGCGGTTGGCAGCGCGCTGAAGGGGCCGAAACTCTGGCCACGGTTCTCGCCGAACAAGACCTGGTCAGGCTTCGTCGGTGGCCTTGTCGCGGCTATGTTGGCCGGCAGTCTGATGGCGGCTTTGCCGTACTTCAACCTCAACATCTATGCGGCCGCGGGGTTTGGGCTTGCCGTCGGGCTGGCCACCATGGCGGGCGATCTGTGGGAATCTGCCTTGAAGCGACGATTTGGGGTAAAGGATTCCGGTGACCTCATTCCGGGGCATGGCGGGCTGCTGGATCGGGTGGATGGATTGATGTTCGCCGTCGTGGTCATGGCTGCCCTGCGCCTCGCCAATCAGCTGGGATGGGGCCATTGAGCCTGCCTCGTAAGGTCACCATTCTGGGATCGACGGGCTCGGTCGGCATGTCGACCCTGGACCTGTTCGAGCAGGCTGGGCTCGAACTGGATGTCGTGGCGCTCACCGCGGGGCGCAATGTGGCGCGATTGGCTGAGCAGGCGTTGCGCTGGCGACCACGGATCGCGGCGATCGAGGACGAAGCCAGTTTGCCGGAGCTGCGCGAGCGCCTCAAGGGTTCGGGCATCGAAACGGCCGCTGGCGCCAAGGCCATCGAAGACGTCGCATTGGAGGACGCCCAGTGGGTCATGTCGGCCATTGTCGGATTTGCAGGTCTTGCACCCACGATGGCGGCGGCGCGATCGGGCGCGATTGTGGCGTTGGCCAACAAGGAAAGTCTGGTCTGCGCCGGGCCGTCCCTGCTGCGAACGGCAAAACGCGCTGGCGGGGTCGTGATCCCGGTGGACTCCGAACACTCGGCCATCTTTCAGGTGCTGGATCCGGCGGCGGCGGAACACGTAAAGCGTCTGATCCTGACCTCGTCAGGCGGGCCGTTTCGCGACGCCACCCGCGCCCAGATGGCCGCCGCCACGCTCGAGCAAGCCCTGGCGCATCCAAATTTCTCGATGGGCGCCAAGATTTCGATCGATTCAGCGACCATGATGAACAAAGGCCTTGAGGTCATCGAAGCCGCCTATCTGTTTTCCATGCCGCCTGATCGGATTGAAGTTCTGGTTCACCCACAGCAGATCATTCACAGCCTGGTCGAGTATGCCGACGGTTCAACCCTGGCGCAGCTGGGGCCGCCGGACATGCGTCCGCCAATCGCCTGTGCCTTTGCCTGGCCTGATCGGTTGCCCTGGCCGGCGCCGGCGCTGGACCTGGTCGGGTCCGGGCCGCTGACGTTCCAGCATCCCGATCCGGAGAAGTTCCCCGCTCTGGTGATCGCCAAGCAGGCGTTGCTGGCCGGCGGTCGTGCGCCGACGGCCATGAACGCGGCCAATGAGTGCGCCGTAGCGGCGTTTCTTGACCGACGCATCGCGTTTCTGGATATCCCGAGTATCGTGGCCGAGACCCTGGAGCGCATGGATCGTGTTCCGGACCGGACGCAGTTGGACGACGACGCGGTGGCGTCGGTACGCCATACAGACACCGAAGCGCGCCGAGTGGCGGGCGAAGTTGTGACACACAAGTTCGCGGCCTGAGGAGCAGACCGGTCCCATGCAGATCATTCAGACGATTTTCCTGTCCATTGTGCCGTTCCTGCTGGTGCTGGGCATCGTGGTGACGATTCACGAGCTGGGCCACTTTTTGGCGGCCAAGGCGTTCGGCACCCGGATCGATCGATTCTCTATCGGCTTCGGCAGCGCCATCGCCTCCTGGCACGACCGGTCAGGTGTCAACTGGCGGATCGGGTGGTTGCCGATTGGCGGCTATGTCCGGTTTGCCGGCGATGACAATGCCGCCAGTATTCCGGATGCCAATGATCTGGCGGCCATGCGGCAGTCGCTGATCGATCAGGGGCGCGGTGCCGAGATCGACAGCTATTTCCACTTCAAGCCGATCTATCAGCGCGCGATCATCGCCGCGGCGGGCCCACTTGCGAATTTTCTGCTGGCCATCGGGATCTTCGCTGTTCTGCTTTCGGCCCTTGGCGAGTTGGCTGTGCCGGCGCGAATCGCCGCCGTAAGTCCCGGATCGCCCGCGATGGCGGCGGGCTTTCAGCCTGGCGACCTGATTCTCCGCGCGGACGGTCGCAGGATTCAGCGCTTTGACGACGTTTCGGAAGTCGTCACGGTGCGGGCCAATGTTCCGATCCGCTTCGTGGTGCAGCGCGGTGACCGCGAAGTCGTCCTTACCGGCACGCCGCGCTGGCAAATGCGCACGGATCCGGTGGGCGGGGCGCAGCGGATTGGCGTGCTCGGCATCATTCCTGCGCAGGAGCCGTCTGACTACGTCAGGATTCGCTACAATCCGCTGGAAGCCGTCCAGCGCGGCGTCCAGCGGACCTGGAACACCCTGACGACCACCGTCTATTATCTGGGTCGAATGATTACCGGTCAGGTCAATGCGGACCAGCTTCGCGGGCCACTGGGCATCGCTACGGTGACGAAGAATGTCGCGACCCTTGGCGCCGACAGCTCGCAGGGGCTCGTTGAAAATATCAGCCGCTCGGGCCTGAACCTGCTGCAGCTTGTCGCTGTGCTGTCGGTGAGCATCGGTTTCATGAACCTTTTGCCTGTCCCCGTGCTGGATGGCGGGCATTTGATGTTCTATGCCTATGAAGCCGTCTTCCGCCGCCCTCTTGCCGCCAAGGTTCAGGCGGCAGGGTATCGCGTAGGCCTTGCGCTCGTTCTCGGATTGATGTTGTTCGCGACCTGGAACGATTTGCAGCGCCTGAATGTGTTCAAACTGTTCGGCGGCCTATTCTCCTAGGCGCGTTCGTCCCTTAACCGGCTGATTCGATGTTCCAGACCCGCGCTTCCCGCGCCGCGCTTGCTTCCGGCCTGGCCCTCCTGTTGGGCTCCGCTGCCATTGTTGGGCCGGGGTTGGCCTATGCCCAGGCCGAGCGCGGCGGCGTGGTCCAGCGCATCCTTGTCCAGGGCAACGAGCGGATCGAACCTTCGACGGTCATTTCCTACCTCCCGGTCTCGACGGGCGAGCCTGTTGATCCCGCCAAGATCGATCTGGCCTTGAAAGCCTTGTTCCGCACGGACCTGTTCTCGGACGTGAAGATCGACTTCCAGAATGGCGACCTGATCGTCACGGTCGTCGAAAATCCGATCATCAATCGGGTGATCTTCGAGGGAAACAAGGGCCTGAAAGAAGACAAGCTGCGTGATGAGGTGACTGTTCGCCCGCGCGGCATTTTCACGCGATCCAAAGTCCAGGGCGACGTCCAGCGGATCGTGGAACTCTACCGCCGCTCCGGTCGGATTTCTGCCGAGGTGACTCCGCAGATCATTGAACTGCCGCAAAAGCGCGTGGATCTGATTTTCAAGATTGATGAGGGCCCGAAGAGCGGAATCCTTTCGGTCAATATCCTGGGCAACAAGGCGTTCTCGGACAACGACCTGCGCGACGTCGTGGTCACCGAAGAGACCCGTTGGTACAAGTTCTTTGCCGCCAGCAACGCAAACTACGATCCGGACCGGCTGGAGTACGACAAGGAACAGCTTCGCAAGCACTACCGCAATCGCGGCTACTATGATTTCCGGGTGACCTCTGCGGTGGCCGAACTGGCCCCGGACAAAAACGGCTTCGTCATCACCTACAACGTCGACGAAGGCCCGAAGTACAAATTTGGCAAGGTCGAGGTGGAGACCGAGCTTCAGAAACTGGACAAGACGGTCCTCGAATCGCTGCTGGCGGTCCGGTCAGGCGAGATTTATCAGGACGAACAGATTGAGCAGGCGACCGACGCCTTGACCTTTGCCGCGGGTGCGGCTGGCTTTGCGTTCGTGGATGTTCGGCCACGTTACACGCCCAACCGCGAGAAGGGCGTCGTGGACGTCACCTTCTCGGTAAAGGAAGGTCCGCGGGTCTACGTCGACCGCATCGACGTCGTCGGCAACACCCAGACGCTGGACTATGTGATCCGGCGCGAAATGAGCGTGGTCGAGGGCGACGCCTATAATCGCGCGCTTGTGGATCGCTCCAAGCGCCAGATCCGCTCATTGGGCTTCTTCAAGGAAGTCGAGATCACCGAGGTCCCCGGGTCGGCTCCGGACCGCACGGCCCTGCAGGTCAAGATCGAGGAACAGCCGACCGGTGAACTGTCGTTCAGTGCGGGGTATTCGTCCGTCGATCAGCTGGTGTTGGACCTGGGTGTCACCCAGCGCAATTTCCGGGGCCGTGGCCAGGATGTGCGGGCGCGGATTTCGGTCGGCTCGCTGAGGCAGCAACTGGACGTGTCGTTCACCGAGCCCAGGTTCCTGAATCGTGACGTGGCGGCCGGTATCGACCTCTACGGCTATCGTTATGATCTGTCGGAATTTTCGGCCT
>JANNFM010000515.1:0-1842 GCA_031379795.1 Alphaproteobacteria bacterium | reverse complement strand
ACCCGACGCCGTCGAACACTCAGCGTTCGAGAACACCCCCATCCTTGCCGGGGGTCGCCTGTTCGTCTGCTCACAGTTCAACGCAGTCTCGGCCGTCGACCCGATCACTGGCCAGCAGCTCTGGCAGTACGACCCGAAGGTCGATCCGACGGTCGCGTATCCCAACGACTACACCTGCCGGGGTGTCACGTACTGGCGTGATCCCGTGGCCACGGCAAATACGCCCTGCGCCGAACGCGTCTACGTGCCGACGGCAGACCGGCGGCTGATCGCCCTGGACGCCGTGAGCGGCGCACTCTGCAAAGCGTTCGGCACCGCCGGGGTCGTGGATGTGGGCGCAGGACTCAAGCTGGAACGCCCCGGCCAGATGCAGATCACCTCGCCCCCGGTCATAGCGCGCGGCGTGATCGTGGTGGGGTCATCTCTCGACGACAACCAGCGGGTCCGAGAACTCTCCGGCGCGGTCCGCGCCTATGACGTCCGCACCGGCGCACCGAAATGGAGCTTCGATCCCCTCGCCGCCTCCGCCCCCGGCAACGTCGCCGGCGCGGCCAACGCCTGGGCGCCGATGTCGGCAGACGAGGCGCGGGGTCTGATCTTCGTGCCGACCTCCAGCGCCAGTCCTGACTTCTATGGCGCGGCGCGGAACGGTCCGAACGGTCACGCCAATTCCGTGGTCGCCCTGAACGCGGAAACCGGCTTGCCTGTCTGGAGCTTCCAGACCACCCACCACGACGTGTGGGACTACGACGTCCCGGCCCAGCCCACCCTCGCCAACGTCGGCTGGGGCGGTCGCATGACCCCGGCGGTCATCCAGGCCACCAAGCAAGGCCTGATCTTCACCTTGGCCCGCGACACCGGCGCGCCCGTCATCCCGGTGCGCGAGCGCGCTGTGCCCCAGGGCGGCGCGCCGGGCGAAATCCTGTCGCCGACTCAGCCATTTCCGGATGCGCCCAGGGCGCTGTCGCCGGACCGCGTAACCGCAAAGGACGCCTTCGGGATCACGCCCTGGGAACGCAAGGCCTGCGAGAAAGCCATCGCCGGAACCCGCAACGAGGGCATCTACACCCCGCCGTCGCTCAAAGGTACGTTGATCCACCCGTTCACCGGCGGCGGTGCGAACTGGGGCGGTCTGGCGTTCGATGCGGGTCGCCAGGTCGCCTACATCAACACCTCCAGCGCCATGCACATGGTCACCCTGATCCCGGCGGATCGCGTCAAGGCCGCCCGCGCGGCAGAACCCGGGGAGGAGATTTCACCGCAAGCTGGTGCGCCCTACGGCATGCGCCGCGTGCTGATGCGCTCACCCATCGGCCTGCCCTGCAACCGGCCGCCGTGGGGCCAGCTTCACGCCATCGATATGAAGACCGGGGCGATCCTCTGGCAGGTCCCGCTGGGCACCACCCGCGACCTGGCTCCCGGGTCACAGTTCCTGCTGCGCGGAACCGGGACCCCGAACTTCGGTGGCCCGATCACCACGGCGTCTGGCCTGGTGTTCATCGGTGCCGCCATGGACAACTATCTCCGCGCCTTCGATGGCCGCACCGGCAAGGAACTCTGGAAAGGCCGCCTGCCCGCCGGCGGCCAGGCCAC
Organism: Alphaproteobacteria bacterium; assembly: GCA_031379795.1. GTDB lineage: Bacteria > Pseudomonadota > Alphaproteobacteria > Caulobacterales > Caulobacteraceae > Phenylobacterium. Next base: position 249 of record JANNFM010000515.1, on the reverse strand, counting down.
GCCGATGACCTATGTGGTGAAGGGCCGCCAGTATGTGGTGATCGCGGCGGGGGGTCATTCCAAGTCCGACACCAAACGCGGGGACACCGTGGTGGCCTACGCCTTGCCGAACTAGATCGATAGCCGTCCAAACTGGATCCCCACCCTACCGCTCATCCCGGCGAATGCCGGGACCCAGATCGCGAAATCCGGAGGCGGTTTGGAGACCCTCAGAACAGTTCGAACCCACCTCGATGCCATTCCATATGG
>JANNFM010000497.1:0-2631 GCA_031379795.1 Alphaproteobacteria bacterium | reverse complement strand
ATCTCGGCCACCTTGACCAACAGATGCCCGTTGGCGCGGACACCGCCGGCCTCGATGGCGGCGCGAGCGCGGGCGCGGCTGTCGAACAGTCCGCGGGCGACCAGCAGCAGGTCGGCCCTCTTTTTCACAGGCGGAGCGTTTTCAGGTCGCCTGATCCTCGAACAGCTTTTTCAGTTCGCTCTTGAGTATCTTGCCGTTGGCGTTGCGCGGCAGGGTCTCGTGCCAGAACTTCACCGTCACCGGCACCTTGAAGGCCGCGAGCCGTTCGGCCACGTGAGCGCGGAGCTCGGCCTCGGTGACTTCGGTTCCGGGCTTCAGGGTCACCACTGCACCGGGCTCTTCGCCCAGAATCCGATGCGGGATGCCAACGACGGCGGCGTCCATGATCGCGGGATGGTCATAGAGGACGTTCTCAATCTCGACACAGTAGATGTTCTCTCCGCCCCGGATCAGCATGTCCTTGGCCCGGTCCAGGATGTAGCAGAAGCCGTCTTCGTCGATCTTGGCCAGGTCGCCCGTGCGAACCCAGCCGTCGACAAAGGTCTGTGCGGTGGCCTCCGGCTTGTTCCAGTAGAGTTTGGCGTTCATCGGGCCCTTGGACCAGAGTTCTCCCATCTGGCCGACCGGCAACAGCGTGACGCCATCGGCGGGATCGCGGATCTGCAGCTCGGCGACGGCGGCGGGCGGGCCACAGCTGTCGGGGCGATGCTGATAGTCCTCGGCATTGTTGGAGGTGACGGTGGCGCAGGTCTCGGTCATGCCCCAGCCCTGGCCGGACTGGGATTTGGGGAAGACTTCCTTCAGTCGTCGCACCAGTTCCGGCGCCGACGGTGCGCCGCCGTAGGATACGCCCTCCAGCGACGACAGGTCGTAGTTGGCGCGCGCGGGATGCTCGATCAGCTGCCAGGCGATGGTCGGAACCCCGCCTGCAGACTGGATCTTCTCGCGCTGGATCAGTTCGAAGGCGCGGATGGTGTCCCATTTGAACATCAGCACGATCTTGGCCCCGGCGAAGATGCTGGGGTTCAGCACGGCAAAGCAGCCCGTCGCGTGGAAGAATGGCACGGACAACAGACTGGAACGCTGGGGCGCATCCGGATCGGGCGCCGGCGGCGCCTCGCCTTTGCGCAGGAAGGCCCGCGCCCCGGCGGCGCCGGCGGTCAGGATGTTGGTGTTGATCGCCCGGTGAGTGGCCAGCGCGCCCTTGGGCTTGCCCGTGGTGCCGGAGGTATAGAAGATGGTGGCGTCGTCGTCGGTGTGCAGATCCACCGGCGGGATCGGCTGGTCGGGCAGATCGGCCCAGGCATCAGGGGCGCCGATCACCATCTCAAGTTTGGTCACATAGGGATGGGCGATCTCCTCGGTGGCCCGGCTGACGTAGACGCGCTTCAGGTCCGGGCAATTGGCGAGGTGCTCGGTCATCCGGGCAAACCGCTCGACGTCCATGATCGCCACCTTTGACCCGGAGTCGGTCAGGCCGTACTCCAGCTCCGACCCCGTCCACCAGGCGTTCAACGGCGTGACGATGGCCCCGATGGAAGCCGCCGCATAGAAGGCGACCGTCCACTCCGGCACGTTGCGCATGATGACCGCGACGCGGTCGCCCTTGACCACGCCCTGGGCCTGCAGTTCGATTGCGAAGGCCGCGACGGCGCGATGGAAGGCGTCATAGGTGACCCGCTCGTCCTCGTAGACCATGAACACCTTGTCGCCGTGGCCCTTGGCCATCTCGCAGACGGCGCGCAGGGTCGGAGGCTGGTTTTTCCAGGTCTTGATGCGGACGCCCCGGATGGTTTCCTCGACCACCTCGGTGACGGCGCCCGGCTGGGCCAACAGGGCGTGGGCCTGGGCGATCGACATCGCGGGCCAACCGGGCGGCATCACGGCTTCGGACATTGTTCAAACTCCCGTCAACTCGCGCCGGGTCTGCGCCCGGGCGTTACAGGACGTGAACAACCATACCCTGAGGGTTCGCGCCAGAGGCAGCTTCGGCCTCACGTCACCGCAGAGGCCATATGTTCAGCGTGCCGGCTTTCGGCGTTTGCGCCCAGCCCGGACACCGGAGATCCGACTGCCTGTCAGCCCTGTTCGAGATCGCTCATCGCCCGGGCAAGATCGAGCAGGCGTCGCCTGGGAACTTCACCGAGCCTGCTGTAGGCGTTGAGCAGGTCCTGGGTTTCCGCACTGTCGGTCGCGGCAGGGTTTGGCGTTTCGCCTAACGACAGCAGGTGTGCGCGCTGAGCGCTGCTGAGGCCCTCATAGAAATAGCCCACGGGAACCTGCAGCGCTTCGGCCATCATCCAGAGGCGGACGGCGGTCAGACGGATGCCGGCGCACTCATACTTCTGAATCTGCTGGAAGCTGACGCCGCAGGCCTCGCCCAGCGCCGCCTGGCTCAACCCCAACAGTCGGCGGCGTCGGCGAAGGCGCCGACCGATGTGGGCGTCGATGTCGTCGAGATTCTCAACGCCGTCAGCGTCGGAGCGCCGCGAGGCTAGCGCGATGACGGAACCCATGACTGTCTTCCCCGGCCATACCGGTGGCCTGCCGACAATAGGTGCCGGTTTTACTCGCCCGAGGCATCAGACGATTTGAGGGATGTTAACAGCGGAGCCGTTTTTTCGGTTCGCC
>JANNFM010000483.1:0-1747 GCA_031379795.1 Alphaproteobacteria bacterium | reverse complement strand
GGAACTGAACCCGTTGCTGCAGGATCCGGGGCTCGTTTTCCATCCGCCCTTGCTCTACCTGGGCTACGTCGGGTTTTCGGTGTCGTTCTGCTTCGCGGTGGCGGCGCTGATGGAAGGGCGCGTGGATGCGGCCTGGGCCCGATGGGTTCGACCCTGGGTGCTTGCGGCCTGGGTGCCGCTGACGCTCGGCGTCATGCTGGGGAGCGCCTGGGCCTATTACGAGCTGGGCTGGGGCGGCTGGTGGTTCTGGGATCCGGTGGAAAACGCTTCCCTGATGCCCTGGTTGCTTGGCACGGCCCTGTTGCACTCGGCCCTGGTGCTTGAGCGGCGCGGCGCGCTGGTCAGTTGGACCGTCCTGCTTTGCATTCTGACGTTTTCGCTCAGCCTGGTTGGGACATTCCTCGTGCGTTCGGGAATTCTGACGAGTGTCCACGCCTTCGCGGTGGACCCCAAGCGCGGGGTCTACATTCTGGCAATCATCGCGCTGACGACAGGGCTCTCCCTGGCGCTCTACGCCTGGCGCGCGCCGGCGATCCGGTCCGGGGCGATATTTCAGCCGATCTCGCGTGAAGGCGGGATCGTGATCAACAATCTCTTTCTGAGCGTGCTGACCGGCACGGTGTTCTATGGGACATTCAAGCCCGTCTTCATAGAACTGGTCAGCAATGACAAGATCTCAATCGGCCCGCCCTACTACACCCTGACCTTTGTGCCGATCGCCGTCGTTCTAATGGTGTTGGTGGCGTTCGGCCCAATGCTGAACTGGAAGCGCGACAGCGCGCGCGCGGCGCTGATGCGGTTGCGCGTTCCGGGCGGGATAGCCGGCGTGGTGGTGGTCGCAACCCTGATCCTGGCCCTGGCCACGGGGGGGTGGAAGGCGGTTGTCACCGCCGTGGGCCTCGGCGTGTCGGCCTGGTTGCTGGCCGGGTCGGCGGTGATCCTGGTTCGGCGGTGGTGGGCAGGCCGGGCTTATCTTGCGCGCTCCATTCGCACGACGCCGCGGTCGATGGTGGGTTTGACGCTTGCGCATGCCGGTCTTGGGCTTCTGGCCCTGGGCATAACGGGCGTCACCTCGTGGCAGAGCGACAAGGTGCTCAGCATGCGACCCGGCGATCAGGTCGCCTTTGCCGGTCGAAACCTGACCATGAGTTCCCTCGGGATGGTCAATGGCCCGAACTTTGAGGCGCGCCGCGCGACGTTCTCTGTGACGGGCTGGAGCGGTTCGTACGATCTCGTCAGCGAGCGGCGGTTTTTTCCGTCGGCGCAATCACAGACCACTGAGGCGGGGATTCACGCCACACCGCTCGGCAACCTCTATGTCTCGGTGGGCGCGGAAACGGACGCCGGTAGTGTCGTGCGGATGTGGAACCAGCCGTTGAGCAGCTGGATCTGGGTCGGGGGCCTGGTGATGGCCATGGGCGGCGCGGTGTCGCTAAGTGATCGTCGCCTCCGCATCGGCGCTTCGGTCAAGGTCGCGACCGGCTCGCAGCCGGTGGCCGCGGAATGAGGCGACTACTGTTCGTTGCGCCGGTCCTGGTGCTGGCGGTGGTTCTCATCGCCTTCTTTGCCGGCCTGAGGCGCGATCCTTCGTTTTTGCCATCGATGATGATTGGCAAGGCCGTGCCGGGGTTCAACTTGCCGGCGGTCAGGCCAAACGATCCGGGTTTCACCTCAAAGGATGTCGGCGGCGAGCCGATGCTAATCAACTTCTATGCGTCGTGGTGCGCGGCCTGCCGGATCGAGCATC
>JANNFM010000475.1:0-3310 GCA_031379795.1 Alphaproteobacteria bacterium | reverse complement strand
GGCGCAGCTGCGGGATTGGGCGGTTGACCTTGTCCAGCGCGGTCAGGGTGGCGACGTAACCCGCCTCCACACCCTCGTCATAGGCCGCCCAGTCGCGGATTTCGATGTGCGACACGTCCGGTTGGATCAACACGTCGGTGGCCTCGCGCGCTGCCGCCAGATCGCGTCCCGTTGATACTGTGGCCGCCCGCATCAGCAGCGACACGATCGGCGGGCCCATTCGCCACTGGCCGGACCAGATCCAGCGCCAGATCGACGACGGTCGCGCCACGTCGTCCGCCGTGATGCTGCGCGCCGTCGTGACGTCAACGCCGACAATGGGGCCGGTGTGCGAGGCCCGCATGATGTCGGCGGGGAAGTTCTTCATCACCGCGCCGTCAACCAGCACATTCTGGCCGTCGGTGGCGGGCGGCATGACGCCGGGCAGGGCGATGGTGGCGCGCAACGAGTGCTTCAGCGAGCCCCGGCGATGCAGCTGGTAGGCCCCGGTGGTCAGGTTGGACGAGAGGCAGAAGAAGGGCAGCCAGAGGTCTGCGATCTGGGTGTCGCCGAAGTGAGTCTGCAGCCGCTCGGTGACCTTCACGCCGTGGGTCATGGCCAGCAGGGGCAGGGCGATATCGTCCAGCGGGCTGGTTTCAACAAACGCCTCATGCAGGCGGGCGTCCATTTCCGTCTGGTCCCACCCCATGGCGATGCCCGCCGCGACGATGGCGCCCATCGAGGATCCGCCGACAAAATCCACCGGTACGCCGCGTTCGCGGAGCGCCTTGATTGCGCCCACATGCGCATAGGCCCGCGCGCCGCCGCCCGACAGCACCAGCCCGACCGACTGGCCGGTGACAATGCGCGCCAATCGCTCGAAATCCGGGGCATGGCCGCGCCGGGCGTGAAACACCCGCGTGGCCCCCGTGGCGTCCAGCCAGGCCTCCGAACCCATAGGGCGTTCAAGATCTGCGGGCTGGATCAACAGCAGATCAACCAGACCCTGTTCGCGCAGCGTCACGGCACCCGGCAGGCTGCCGTCCACCTGCGGCGGTCGGTCGCCGCGCGCCACCTGGAACAGCCGGTCCACCAGCCTCGGCACAAACGGCGCCCAGACCGGTTCGTCGCGCTCGGCGACGTACAGCACATAGTCGTGGACCCGCTCCACCTCGGAGAACCACTCCGTGGGCGCTGTGGCGGCCTCTGCGCCTACGGTGGTCACCTGATAGCCCAGCGCCTCGATTTCCCGCTCCAGCCGCTCCACCAGCGGGCGGATCGGCCCCGGGCGTCCCACAGCCACAAATCCGAAGACCGTCGGATCGCCTACCGGCCCGCGTCGGGCGGTTTGGCGGCTGCGCAGGATCATCAGCCGCGCCAGCTCCGTCATCACAGCCGCGTCCGCCTCGCAGGCCTCGAAGAACACGTCCTTGGGAACGGCGAACACCTCGGAATCGCGCAGGGCGTAGACGTCGGCGGAGTGCGGGATACCAGCGATCAGCGCCATTTCCCCCGCCGGTTCGCCCGGTCGGATGATGCCCAGGAAGTTCGGCTCCTGGCCCTCCTCGCGACGGAACGCGCCCAGGCGTCCGGTGCGCACGATGAACAGCTCGTCCGACGCATCGCCATGGCCAAACAGCTTCTGACCACCCGGCACCGAGAACCAGATGGTCTCGGCCTGGATGCGCGGGTGCCGGAACAGTCGCGCCAGCACCGAATCAGCGGGGATTTCAGGCAGTTTCGGCACGATGGAGAGCCTATGCACAGGATCGCCGTCAGACCCCGAAAGATATCCTGGTGTCTCGCCTCACCCGTTTCACGGGGGAGGGGGACCGCGCCTGCAAGGCGGGGTGGAGGGGGCGAGGTCAAGCTCTGTGCCCGGTCTTGCCCCTTCCACCCTCAGCTCTTCAGCCGGCTTGCGCCGACTTCGGCCGACGGTCCCCCTTCCCCGAAATCGGGGAAGGCAAGGCAGTCTGTCGCCCACGGCTACGACCCTGCCGGGCTTTCCTTGGGACCGCCACGGCCCTATGCGGGAGCCATGGCTCTACACATGATCAAGCTGGTGGTCGGCGCGCCCACGGTCGAGGACATGGTGGCGTGGCACACGGCCCATCGGGGTGTTGAACAGCCCTGGATCATGAGCACCCGCATGACGCCCAAGCGGGCCGATGAGCTGGTCGACGGCGGCTCGCTGTATCGGGTCTTCAAGGGCGTCATCCTGTGCCGGCAATCCATCCTTGCGGTCGACAGGGTGGGCGAGGGTGTCACGGCCCGCTGCGAGGTGACGGTGAGCGACCAGATCGTACGCGTGGCCCCGACCCCGCGCCGCGCCTTTCAGGGCTGGCGTTATCTGGACCCGGGGGACGCCCCGCCGGACCTCGATCTGGAGGCGTTCGACGGTGTTCCCGAAGATCTGGCGCGCCAGCTGCGCGAGGCGGGTGCCTGGTGATCTCGCGTTGACGGCCCCATGTTGAAAGGGGTCATTTAGGCGCCAACTGAGTCGGCCCTTTTGTCGGCTCTCGAGGAGCGGATCGTCATGGGCCAGGCCAGTGTCATCGTGGTCGGCAACGAAAAGGGCGGGGCGGGCAAATCCACCCTGGCCATCCATATCGTCACGGCCCTGCTCCACGGCGGGGCCAAGGTCGCCGTGCTGGACCTCGACCTGCGCCAGCAGACCATGGGGCACTTCTTCGCCAACCGTGCGGCGTGGCTGACGGCGAATGGGTCGACCGCGCCCATGCCGATCGAGCACGCCATCTCGAGCGCCGGCGACGCCTTGGCCAAGGCCCCCGACGCCGAACAGCTGGCCCGGTTCGAGGCGGCCTTCAACGACGTGGCCAGCCAGGCGGACTTTGTCCTGGTCGACACCCCCGGTGCCGACACGGCCATCATGCGGGCCGCGCACGTCCGCGCCGACCTGATCGTGACGCCGATGAACGACAGTTTCGTCGATTTTGACATGCTGGGCGTGGTCGATCCGGGCACCATGGACCTGAAGCGCCACAGCCTCTACGCCGAGACCGTCTGGGCCAGCCGCAAGCAACGCGCCACGGTGGAACGCAAACAGATCGACTGGGTCGTCCTGCGCAACCGCCTGGCCCCCACCGAAGCCCGCAATCGCAAGCGTCTGGACGAGCGGGTGCAGGCGCTGTCCCGAAAGGTTGGCTTCCGGGTCGGCCCGGGCCTGCGCGATCGGGTGATCTATCGCGAGCTGTTCCCGTTCGGCCTGACGGTGGCCGACCTGTCGCCCACCATTCGCCCCGTCTCCATGAGCCTGCAGCATGTCGCCGCGCGCCAGGAGCTTCGTGCCCTGATGATCGCCCTGGGTTTC